>DJEG01000039.1:0-1401 GCA_002431305.1 Ruminococcaceae bacterium UBA5904
CAGACAAAGACCCGAACTGGAAGCCGGACAGCATGGGAGATTTTCTTATTCAGAACGTATTTGAATTAATAGAATATGTTCTCTCTTATTTCAGCAACACGGTTTCCTTTCTTCGAATCGGCGCGTTCGTACTCGTTCATGCAGGTATGATGATGGTTGTATTCGCGCTGGCTTCGGACGGTAAAAATATTCCCGTCGTAATCCTCGGCAATGTTCTTGTTATCGCACTCGAGGGACTTCTCACGGGAATTCAGGCGCTGAGACTTGAATTTTACGAAATGTTCTCAAGATGCTTCGAGGGTAACGGAAAACCGTTCCTGTCGATTTCCTCAATTCTCAAAGAAAGTAAAAATTAACAAATTAACCGGGAGGTTTTTATCATGTCAACTATTCTTTATGTAATTCTTTTCCTCGTACCCGCGGCGGGTCTCGCATTTATCGTTTACAAATCCGTTAAAAACAGAGCGGACGGAATGGACGGCAAAACGCTTGTAAGAAAAAATCTTTTTTCGTTTGCTCTTGTTCTTGTTGTTACTGCGGCTATGGCGTTTTCCGTATCAGCTGTCAACGATTCTTCTTCCGCGTCCGATGCTTCGGAACCCGTAACTGCTTCGGATACCGCAGAAACCGCGCAGACGGCTGAAAAAACCGACGGCGGACTCGCCAAGGCTATCGGACTTCTCTCCGCAGGTCTTGCAACGGGTCTTGCAGGCATAGGCGGCGGTATCGCCGTTGCGGCAGGCGCTCCCGCGGCTATCGCGGCTACGAGCGAGGATCCCAAATCATTCGGTAAATCGCTTATATTCGTTGCACTTGGCGAATCAATCGCTCTTTACGGCGTTGTTATCTCGATACTCGTTCTTAACAATATTTAACGGAGAACGCGTATGAGAATGTATCTTATCAGCGACAATATCGATACTCAAATCGGTATGAGACTCGCAGGAATAGACGGTGTTACCGTTCACGAAACAGAAGAAGCTCAAACACGGCTCGACGCTCTCATGCAGGATAAGAACATAGGTGTAATTCTCGTAACACAGACAATCTACGCGCAGTGCGAGGAGCACATAAACTTTCTTAAAAATAAATATAAACTTCCGCTCATTACCCGCATACCCGACAGACACGGCATGCAGGATAATGAGTATCTCACGAGATATGTCCGTGAGGCAATAGGAATGTAAGGAGGGATTATATGGACTCGAAAATGTCAAAAACAGAAGCCTTCTTCAACGCAATCAATGAAGAGTCGATGAAAAACAGAGTCGATATCATCACCGAAGCGAACCGCATGAAAGCGCAGGCGACAGAAGAAGCGACGGCAGAAGCAAAAAAACTTTATAATGAAAAAGTCGCCTCGGAGCTTGCAAAGATAAACAGAAAATCCGGTACCGTTAT
>DJEG01000039.1:1532-11295 GCA_002431305.1 Ruminococcaceae bacterium UBA5904
ACTAAAAGCGCGGATTATAAGGAATATCTTAAAAAGAATCTTATCCATGTTTTAAGCGTATGCAAGGATAAGAACGTTACCGTTTTCTTAAAACCCGACGATATGAAATACTCCGATGAATTAAAATCAGGCGTCAAAAACGAATGTGAATTTGTTTCGGACGACTCCATTAAGGTCGGAGGAATCAAATGCAGATGCGACTCTCTCAATCTTATCATTGACGATACGATAAGCAGACGTCTTGACGAACAGAGAGAATGGTTTTACGAAAATTCAGGCTTAAATATATAAGTATTCGGGTGAGAGAATGAACACGAATAATTCAATCTACGGCATAAACGGTCCCGTTGTTACAATTAAGGGCAAAACAGAGCTTAAAATGATGGAAATGGTTTATGTCGGAAAAGAAAAACTGATAGGCGAAGTTATCAAAATTACCGACGACTTCACTACAATACAGGTTTACGAGGACACCGTAGGACTTTATCCCGGCGAAGAAGTTATCTCAACGGGCGAACCCATGTGTGTAACGCTGGGTCCGGGAATCATAGGCAACATTTACGACGGAATCGAAAAACCGCTCGCGGCAATCGCAAAAAAAAGCGGAGTTTTCCTTACAAAGGGCGTCAGCACCCCGCCTATCGATTATGATAAACTTTGGGACGTTACAGTAACGGTAAAGCCCGGAGACGAGGTAAAGGGCGGTTCGGTTATAGCGACATGTCCCGAATCGGAAATTATAACTCATAAAGTTCTCGTCCCCCCGACGGTCTCGGGCAAGGTAATATCCGTCGCACCGAACGGAAAATACAAGGTAAACGATACTATCGTTACAATAGAACGCCCCGACTCGACAAAGCAGGAACTTACTCTCTGTCAGAAGTGGCCTATAAGATACGCCCGTCCGACTGCAGAGAGACTTCCTATTTCGAAGCCCCTCGTAACGGGCCAGAGAATTCTCGATACAATGTTCCCGGTTGCAATGGGCGGAGCCGCGGCTATCCCCGGAGGATTCGGAACGGGCAAAACCGTTACACAGCATCAGCTTGCTAAATATTCGAACGCAGATATAATTGTTTACGTCGGATGCGGTGAGCGCGGTAACGAAATGACACAGGCGCTTAAAGAGTTCTCGGAGCTTACCGACCCCAAGAGCGGAAAACCCCTGCTTCAGAGAACCGTTCTCATTGCAAACACGTCGAACATGCCCGTTGCGGCGCGTGAGGCTTCAATTTACACAGGTATAACAATCGCCGAGTATTACAGAGACATGGGGTATTCTACAGCAATGATGGCAGACTCAACCTCGCGTTGGGCTGAAGCGTTGAGAGAAATTTCCGGACGACTCGAGGAAATGCCCGCGGATGAGGGCTACCCCGCGTATCTTCCGTCGAGACTTTCCGAATTCTACGAAAGAGCGGGATATTACAAAACTCTCTGCGGCGACGAGGGTTCTATTACTGTTATCGGCGCGGTTTCTCCGCAGGGCGCGGATTTCTCCGAACCCGTAACGCAGAACACGAAGAGATTTACCCGTTGTTTCTGGGCTCTTGATAAATCGCTCGCGTACGCCCGTCACTACCCTGCTATCAACTGGAACGACAGCTACAGCGAATACCTCTCGGATCTCTCCGAATGGTATGAGGAAAACGTCGCTTCCGATTTCATGACGCTACGCGGAAAAATCATGAATATTCTCGCCGAGGAAACAAAACTCATGGAGATTGTTAAGTTAATAGGCTCCGAAATGCTTCCCGACGACCAGAAGCTTACGCTCGAAATAGCGAGAGTTATAAGAGTCGGATTCTTACAGCAGAACGCGACGAACCCGACCGACACGTATACCCCGATCAAAAAACATTATCTTATGATGAAAACAATACTTCATCTTTATTCCTGCGCGCAGAAAGCACTCGAAAAACAAATTCCCGTTTCACGTATTCTTGCAACGGGAATGTTTGATAAGCTTATAAAAATGAAGTACGATATTCCCAACGATAAACCCGAATTATTCGATTCGTATAACGATGAGATAACAAAGGTATTCGATAGTCTTGAATGAAAGGAGAACCGTATAAATGTTAGTTGAACATGTAGGACTTAATCAGATAAGCGGTTCACTTGTCGTTCTCGACGGCGTAGAGGACGCGTTTTATGAGGAAATGGTCGAATTAAGACTCGACGACGGCTCAACGCGTCAGGGCAGAATCGTTCAGATAGAGGGCGACAAAGCCGTTATTCAGGTTTTCGCGGGAACAAAAAACCTCTCTATGTCCAACACCGGCACCGTTTTAAAGGGCAAACCCATGGAAATCGCGCTCTCCCCCGAAATCGTAGGCAGAGTTTTCGACGGACTAGGCAGACCCGCGGACGGACTCGGCGAGATTTTTCCCGAGTGCAGAATGAACATCAACGGAACGGCGATCAACCCCGTTTCCAGAGTTTATCCTCGAAACTACATAAACACGGGTATTTCATCAATCGACTGCCTCGCGACTCTCATCAGAGGACAGAAGCTTCCGATTTTCTCGGGTTCCGGTATGAAACATAACGAACTCGCCGTTCAGATTGTCAGACAGGCAACAATTTCGGACAATGACAATTTCGCTATCGTTTTCGCCGCCATGGGCGTTAAGAACGACGTAGCGGATTACTTTAAAAAATCATTCGAAAACGCGAATGTTATGAACAGAGTCGTAATGTTCTTAAACCATTCGAACGACCCGATCATCGAAAGAATTATAACGCCCAGATGCGCGCTGACTGCCGCTGAATACCTCGCGTTCAAATGCAATATGAACATACTCGTTATCTTAACGGATATGACTTCGTACGCTGAGGCTTTGCGTGAATTCAGTTCCTCAAAGGGCGAGATTCCCGGAAGAAAAGGATTTCCCGGCTATCTTTATTCGGACCTTGCATCTCTTTACGAGAGAGCGGGTATAGTCGAAGGCAGCGACGGTTCGGTTACGCAGATACCTATTCTCACAATGCCCAACGACGATATAACGCACCCGATTCCCGATCTTACCGGATTCATCACAGAGGGTCAGATCGTTCTTGACAGGAGTCTTGACGCTACGGGCATATATCCTCCCGTCAGCGTACTCCCCTCTCTTTCGAGACTTATGAAGGACGGTATCGGCGCAGGATTTACGAGAGACGACCATAAAACTCTCGCCGACCAGCTTTTCGCTTCATACGCAAGCGTTCAGGACGTTAAGAGCCTCGCTTCCGTTATAGGTGAAGAGGAACTTTCGGTAAACGACAAGCTTCTGCTTAAATTCGGCAAAGCATTTGAAGAGAAATTTATAAATCAGGGCAATCAGAACAGAACCATAAACGAAACGCTCGACCTTGGCTGGGAACTGTTATCAATGCTTCCCAGAGAGCTTCTCGACCGAGTCAGCGACGATGTTCTTGAAGCTCATTATAAGAAAAAATAAAACTTATCGGAGGTCGTAATTTATGGCGCAGAATGTTTTTCCGACAAAAAACAATTTAATAAATACGAAAAAGTCGTTAAGGCTCGCCCGCGTCGGTTATGACCTTATGGATAAGAAACGTAATATTCTTGTCCGCGAGATCATGCAGATGATGGCCGACGCAAAAGCGATACAATCGGAAATTTTCGAAAAATACAGCGACGCTTACCGCGCTTTACAGCTGGCAACGGTTTCGCTCGGTGTCTGCGACGATGTTTCGCGCTGTGTCCCGATTGACGATTCACTGAAAGTAACGACTCAAAGCGTTAACGGAGTTGAACTGCCGGTGCTTACACTCGAAAATCACGAACGCCGAATTTTCTACGGGCTCTCCGCGACAAACAAGGAGCTTGACGACGCGTATATGAAGTTTAACGAGGTTAAGGAACTTACCGTTAAACTCGCACAGGTAGAAAGCAGCGTCGTTCGTCTTGCCGAGGCGATAAAGAAAACGCAGAAACGTACAAACGCACTCGGAAACATCATGATTCCGCAGTTCGAATCGACCGTTAAGTTCATTTCGAATGCCTTGGACGAAAAAGAACGCGAGGATTTCTCACGCTTAAAGGTTATAAAACAGACTAAATAACAAATAAAAAGGAAAACCGCTTTTTTCGGCGATTTTCCTTTTTTTAATATACCTAACAATATTATATAGTATACTTAAATAAAAAATTCAGGAGAAAAAATGAATTATATAATTATGCCTCCGGCATATACAATCAAAAACAAAGAATATTTTTTGACTGAAAAAGAAAATCGTATTTTTTCCGATGATTTATTCAAAGTAAAACAAACCGAATCAGAATTACCGAATAACGTAATAAGGCTGACTCGAACGTGGACGAACATATCTGATTCTCGCGTTGATTTTCAGTGCACACTATATGTTAAAACCGATTTTATTCCGACGCATTACGTAATTCCGTCGGTTTCTTATAACGGCAATAATTTCGGTTCGGATAATGAGCCTAAGGGACTTACGCGCGACGGAAAACCATGGGTATTTTCCTATGAAAGAACGTCGGTTCCATCTTGCACAATATCTGAAAACGACAGTATATTTTTGTCTGTATTTGCTTCGGATTCGTCAAAAGAATCGCTGGTTTCTTCATGTTCGTTAATTAAAAATGCCGATGAAACATTTACTCATGCAGTATGGTATCCGAATATTGAACGTCCTCTGTCTTACACCGCAAAAAACGCTTATACAAAAAATTACGAACCGAAAATTACACTCGCTCCCGGAAAAACCGTTTCTTTTGACGCTTACATTGTTACGGGAGTACCGTATTACAAAAATTTTGCATCAGCAAACGTACAGGACATCGCTATAAAATACTTAAAATGCACAGCCGAACTGCCGGAAAACCCGGAAGAAATAAAAAATGCCTCCTTTTCTTTTGTTGATGATTTGACAACAAAAATAAAAGAAGGAACCGTTTTGTCTATCGGTTTTTCTCCGGATGAAAACAATATTTTTACGAAACAAAATCATTTTGAAATCGGCTGGTGCGGTCAAAACGCAATGTTTGCAAGATTAATGCTTGAAGAATACGCTGAAAACGGCGATAAACATAAACTTGAAACCGCTGTCTCCATTCTCGATACATGGCTCAAAGCCCGATTAAACAACGGACTTATGTATATCTGCTTCGAATCAATCGGTTCTTCCTCTCATATTTCCGATATGTGTAACCTCGGTTACGCCGCCGCAGAATATGCAAAATGCTTCCGCATTGCCGAATCACTCGGTTTAAGTAAACCCGAATGGCTTGATACCGCAATCGGAATATGCTCATTTATGATTAAGAACTATTCCGACGGCTGCGGATTCGGTAAAGCCGTTGACGCGCTTACCGGAGATTTTGTTGATACCAAAGGTACGGTCGGAGCATTTATTATTCCCGCTTTACTTGAAACATATAAAGAAACAAAAAATAAAAAATATCTGCTATGTGCAAAAAAAGCTTTTCGTTTCTATCTTACACGGGATCTTGACAATTTTATCTGCACGGCAGGCGCGCTTGATTCCGACTGTATAGATAAGGAAACGTCATACGCTCTCATAATTTCGGGATTAGCGCTTTATGAAATCACGAATAAAAAAGAATTTTTGACAGGAGCAATAAAAGCGTCATACTATTTCTGTTCATGGATGTATCATTATGACGTTTTATACCCCGACGACAGCGAATTTACACGTTATGGCTGGAGCACATGCGGAGGAACGAGCGTTTCGGTAACTCATCATCACATGGATCCGTGGGGAGCTTTTTGCTATGAACCGTTTTTGAGGCTCGAGCAATACACAGCAGACAGCACTTGGAGAAAACGCGCGGAAATGATGCTGTCGAATGCATTAAAGCTTGTTACTCTTGATGAAAACAGAAAAATTCATTCAATGAAACGTCCGCTCGGATCACAAAATGAAGCGTATTTTCACTGCCGTTGGTTTTGGGATAAGGATAAAGAACCGACACCGGGAACAATAAATGACTGGCTCGTTTCATGGCCTTGCGCATTCAGAATTTGTGCTCTGCAAAAGTTAATTAAGAAAAGGAAAGAAAACTAATTATGAAATTAATATCGTCTGTTAAAAACTGTTTTGCATTTTTATTGTCTGTCATCGTAACAGTCTGTGCATCAATCGGAATAACACCGCCGAACATGAAATACAAGCCTGTAAATAATCCCGTTTTTCCGTCGGGCGGAGATCCGTATGTCGTCGAGAGAGACGGTGAATATTATTATTGTTATTCTCAATACAATTCCGTTTATGTTAACAAAATAGAGTCAATAGATAAAATAACGGATGAAAATGCTTCAAAAGTATATACAGCTCCGGAGGGAACGTTATACTCATATGAATACTGGGCGCCCGAACTGCATTATATACAGGGTGAATGGTATATTTACGTTGCCGCAGACGACGGAAATAATGAAAATCACCGTATGTATGTTCTTAAAGGTACGTCACAGGATCCGACTCAGCCGTTCGAAATGCTCGGAAAAATCTCCGACTCATCCGACAAATGGGCAATTGACGGAACCGTACTTGACTTAAACGGCGATCTTTACTTTGTATGGTCGGGATGGGACGCAGACGAGGATACAGCACAGAATATATACATTGCGCACATGAGCAATCCGTACACCGTTGACTCTGAACGCGTTTTGATATCACAGCCCGAATACGACTGGGAAAAAGTCGGAGAGCCGTTTGTTAACGAGGGACCGGCAGTGCTTTTGTTTAACGGCAAATATTATATTGTATACTCTGCAAGCGGAAGCTGGACAAACGAATACTGCCTCGGCATGCTGTCATTAACGGGAACCGACCCGCTCAACGCAGAATCATGGACAAAATCACAAAAACCTGTTTTTGAAAAAAGAGAGCGCGTCGCGTATGGTCCCGGACATTGTTCATTTACCGTATCTCCCGACGGAAATGTATGGATGATATATCATGCAAATAAAACAAAGAATACGGGATGGTACGGACGTTCGGTATGGATACAGCAGGTAGTGTCGGACAGAAACGGAAATCCGTATTTCGGCAAACCGTCAAGATATGTGCTTTTTAAATAATTAATCAAAAAAACGACTCCGATAATTAAAAATCAGAGTCGTTTTTTTCTGTCTAAATAACATAATCGTCCGCGCCCATTTGCATATCGATAAGATCCTGAAGAGTGACGGAGTCAAGATATTCGTTTATAACCTTATTAAGTCCCTGCCACAGCGGAAGCGTCGGACAACGTTCGCTCCTCGGGCAGTCGATTTCCTCCCCTTCAAGACATGCAACAGGTGCGAGATTACCCTCCGTCGCTCTCAATATATCTCCGGCGGTCATTTTCTCGGGAGGTTTCGCAAGTCTGTATCCACCCTGGAATCCCCTGTTTGTTTTCAGAATTTCCGCGCGGTTTAAAATGGGTACTATCTGTTCGAGATATTTTTTTGATATCTCCTGTCTCTGCGCTATGTCTTTGAGCGCGATATATCCGTCGCCCTGGTGTTCCGCAAGGTCTAATAACATTCTCAAAGCATATCTGCCCTTGGTTGATATTTTCATATTCTGTCATCCCCTAAATACTATAATACCATATATTTAATAGGTTTTCAATGCTTTAACATAAAAACGAACCCCCGAATTAACGGAGGTTCTGATTATTAACCGTAATCGTGGTATTCGACTATCAGCTGTGATTTTGAATTAACGCCGAGCTTTCTGTACACCGAGTTCATGTGAGTGTTCACAGTGGAGTACGAAACGCCCAATTTTTCGGCTGCGGATTTTATCGTCATTCCTTTTACAAGCAATGAAAATACCTGAGTTTCCCTCGGAGTCAATGAGTTGAATTTTTTATCCTTTTCGCTTTGAACGTCATCCGAATGAGGATTCGTGATAAACGATGTGTTTACGCTGACGAATTTTTTCGTCTGTACGTTCGGCTCGAAGCTTTCAAGCGGTTCTGTATCATTACGAGCCGAATCCTTCTTTTTATCGGCTCTGGAAGAGAAAAGGCGTGTTATAACGTTTGCCATAATTGATTAGTTCGCATTCTGCTCGAAATAAAACTCTGTTCTGTCATTAAATCCGGTCGTAAGAGTGAAATAATCATTAAGGTAAAGTTTAGGCAGTATGCTGATATCTATTTTCGTATTGGTCTGATCCGTTATAAGTTTATTAAAGTCAATATCCATAATAAAATGTGAATAAACGTTTATATCGTATTTCAAATTATAATCAATATAAACAGGCTTTCCGTAATTAGGAGAAGAAGAATCATTGTTAAAGAAAAGTTTAACATACGAACCGTGGTATTTTATTGAATCAAGTTTACCTGTAATATCGCCGAAATCCTTAAAATCACCGTCCATAGCGCTGAAATCGGTATTATTGTCAAGATTCGAAATATTGAACAGTTTACCGTGATTCAATACTGTTTTATCCTCAGGAACATCAATAACCGTTTCATCCTTTAAATATACAGTTATAGAAGCGCATTTTACGTTTATAGGGCCGTAAAGAGATTTTGACGCGTCAAACGCACTGAAAAACTCAATTATACCCTCGTCATTGTCTTTATACTCAATCTTGCTGACCTGAGACATATTTACCTTACTCGCAACTCTGCTTTCAACACCGAGAGGGAATTTTATAGTGCAGTTGCTTGCATTGATATTGACTCCGTTATTTTTAAATATGGGAGAAATAGCGGTATCTTCGGTACGATGGTCGATAGATGTCAATTCTTTATCAAGGCTTATGCTTTCAAAATCTTCCTTTTCTTTATCAGTGAGGAAAATTCCGATAGAATCAAGAAGTTTTTTCATCTCACTGTCAAATTTTTTCGATATCTCCTTGTTATCATAGGTCTTTGACACTACGGTGCTTCTGTACGCGGCACGGACTTTCTGATTGTCGGGCTTTACGGCATTGAGAATTGTATTAAATGCGTTAAGATATGTAATATCGCTGTTATCAATTTTTGATGCAATACGCAGAACAAGACGCGCGTCGGCGGGGGTTATTCTGTTATCGGCATTCATATCACAGCGGTAATCAAACTCATTGTCATCCGGTTTCTGCTCAAGCCCCGCAGTGTATCTTAACAGCATTCTTGCGTCAGACGCGGTAACGTCCCCGCTGCCGTCGAAGTCACCCATAAACAGGCGGTCACTGCCTATATAGCTTACGGCTCTTTTTCTGTTGGAATCGGCAAGCAGAATTTCCTCCTCCGTAAAAGAAACAGGTTCGGCAGCCAAAGCTGCAAAAGGCATAAGCATACAGCCGGACAATGCCGCGGACGTAATCGCTTTAACAACATTTTTCATAAAGACAACCTCCCGGTTTTTGCTGAAATTAATATATTTATATATATCTTATCATAAAATTTTTGTTTTGTAAACAGGGATATAAATAAATTTACTATTGAAAAAAACAATTATAACCGTTATAATATTTAAGTGGTAAAAATACATCTTATAAAATCGGATGTTAAAAACCGAAAGGAGAAATTTACAATGACCTATTCTCATGAAGTAGAAACAATGTGCGTTGTTAAACAGGGTCCGAACCACGGTCCCGCTCCCATTCCCGAGGAGGGCAAATGGGTAAAAGCAAAAGAAATCACCGACATTTCCGGATTTACTCACGGTGTCGGCTGGTGCGCTCCCCAGCAGGGTGCGTGCAAGCTGTCCCTTAATATTAAGAACGGAGTTATCGAGGAAGCACTCATTGAGACTATCGGATGTTCCGGTATGACTCACTC
>DJEG01000039.1:11379-12719 GCA_002431305.1 Ruminococcaceae bacterium UBA5904
GCGACGCTATCAACACCGCTATGCGCGAACTTTTCCTTCAGATCGTTTACGGACGTTCGCAGTCCGCATTCTCCGACGACGGACTTTCTATCGGCGCAGGACTTGAGGATCTCGGCAAGGGACTTCGTTCACAGGTCGGCACTATGTACGGCACTAAACTCAAGGGTGTTCGTTACCTTGAAATGGCAGAGGGCTATGTTACCAGAATGGCTCTTGACGAGAACGACGAAGTTATCGGCTACGAGTTCGTTTCTCTCGGCAAGATGACCGACTTCATCAAGAAGGGCGACGATCCCGCAACCGCTTACGACAAGGCAAAAGGTACCTACGGCAGATTCGCAGAAGCCGCTAAGTACATTGATCCCCGTAAGGAATAAGATAAGGAGGTAAACGGACATGGCATTATTTGAAAACTATGAGAGAAGAGCCGACAAAATTCTCGGCGTTCTCAAGGAATACGGCATTAATTCTATCGAAGAATGTAAAGATATCACTCTTGCCAAGGGTATCGACTGCGATAAAATCGTAAGAGGAACCCAGCCTATCTGCTTTGAAAACGCAGTTTGGGCATACACCGTAGGCTGCGCTATCGCTATCAAAAAAGGATGCGTAAAGGCAGCTGACGCAGCCGCAGCTATCGGCGAAGGACTTCAGTCATTCTGCATCCCCGGCTCCGTTGCAGACAACCGTAAGGTCGGTCTCGGACACGGCAACCTCGGCAAGATGCTCCTTTCCGAGGAGACAGAGTGCTTCTGCTTCCTCGCAGGTCACGAATCGTTCGCAGCAGCAGAGGGCGCAATAAAA
This sequence comes from Ruminococcaceae bacterium UBA5904, assembly GCA_002431305.1. Classification (GTDB taxonomy): domain Bacteria; phylum Bacillota; class Clostridia; order Oscillospirales; family Acutalibacteraceae; genus CALACW01. Next base: position 12,184 of record DJEG01000039.1, read on the forward strand.
ATCGCTCTTAACGCTAACAAGGTAAGAACCAAGCCCCTTCGCGTTATTCTTAACGGTCTGGGCAAGGACGCCGCTATGATTATTTCGAGAATCAACGGCTTCACCTACTGCAAGACCGAGTTTGACCCCTACACCGAGACTGTCAAGGTTGTAAGCGAGACCGCTTATTCAAACGGCGACAGAGCTAAGGTTAAGTGCTACGGCGCAGACAACGTTCCCGAGGGCGTTGCCATCATGCAACTTGAAAAAGTCGGCGTTTCCATCACAGGCAACTCGACCAACCCCACCAGATTCCAGCATCCCGTTGCCGGCACATACAAGAAATGGTGTGTTGAAAACGGCATTAAGTACTTCTCCGTTGCTTCGGGCGGCGGCACGGGCAGAACGCTTCATCCCGACAACATGGCGGCAGGTCCCTCTTCTTACGGCATGACCGACACTATGGGACGTATGCACTCCGACGCACAGTTCGCAGGCTCGTCCTCCGTTCCCGCTCACGTTGAGATGATGGGACTTATCGGCATGGGCAACAACCC
>DJEG01000039.1:12743-17466 GCA_002431305.1 Ruminococcaceae bacterium UBA5904
GGCAACAACCCCATGGTCGGCGCAACCGTCGCATGCGCTGTTGCTGTTGAAGAAGCAAGCAAATAAGGCACTTTATTAGGCTTAAATAAAAACATTTCCTCCCCTGCTTTCTGCAAGGGAGGATTTTTTTAACGTCAAAATATTTTAATCTATATAAGCGAAAAGAGCCGGGACACATCACAGTCCCGGCTCTTTTCAAACCGATTGTTTTATTGACCTAAACCTTTTTTTGTAAAGTTTGCGGATTCCGAACTTCCAGCACAGAAGCATACCGAGAACTGCGCCGACAACCGCCTGGAGAATCTGATACGGCAGTTTCATTATCGCATACTCTGAAGTACTGTAAATGAATGCTCTGCCGAGAGAATATCCGACTACCATGATAACCGCGCCGATAGAAACGCCGATACCGGAAGCGACGGCGGGATGTTTTTTTAGAACATAACGTGAAAAAACCGAAATAACAATAGCCTGCAAGCCGTGAGTTGCAAGAGATACAAACATCGGCGCGGGATAGGAGAAAAAGTCGCCGAGGAACGCGCCGACGCCTCCGACGAGGAACGCGCCGAGAGGGTCGAGTATAATTGAGGCCACGCAGATAACAATGTCGTTAAGATAAAGATGTCCGCCGGGGACGGGAATTCCGAATGAGCTGAAAGCTACGTTCAAACCCATGAGCATCGCTGTCGTGCAAAGCCAGACAAGCGATTTCTTTTTATTGATTTTCGTTTTCATTCCATTATATCCTTGAAATAAGTTCTCATATTTTATACAATATAGCTGAGAATATGAAATAATCAGAATCGGAGAATTTTATATAACCAGATGAAGTATACAATCGATAAAACAAAACATCCCGCATATCTTCAAATCTACGAACAAATACGCGCCGATATTGTCGGCGGAGTATTTAAATATAATGACAAGCTGCCGTCTAAACGTATTCTGTCGGAGGAACTCGGAGTCAGCACCGTTACGGTCGAGCACGCGTACGCCCTTCTCTGCGACGAGGGATATGCAAGAGCCGAGGAGCGAAGCGGATATTATACCGCGTTCAGAAGTTCAGACGGATTTGCGGGATTTATGCAGAAAAAGGAACATAACGTTATTATTAATTCCGAATTAAAAAGAACCCAGGACTATCCGGCGTTTTCAATATCCGTTCTAAGCAGAACAATGCGCAAAGTTTTAAGCGATTACGGCGAGGGAATACTGAAAAAATCACCGAATTCCGGCTGTATTGAATTCAGAGACGCACTTAAATATTACCTTGCAAGAAACCGCGGAATAAACGCAGAAACAGCACAGATAGTCGTAGGCTCCGGAGCCGAATATCTGTATTCAATGATAATATCATTGCTCGGCAGAGATAAAACATACGCGATAGAACACCCGTCGTATGAAAAAATCGAGCAGGTCTACCGAGCCTCGGGTGTAAATTACGAACTTCTGCCGTTATCCGACGACGGCATTGAATCATCGGCTCTTTCAAAAACGAACGCAGACATACTGCACACAACTCCGTACAGAAGTTTCCCCAGCGGAGTCACCGCGTCAGCGACAAAAAGACATGAATATCTGCGATGGGCAGACAAACGTGACAGATACATTGTAGAATCGGATTATGATTCGGAATTTTCGGTCTCGTCAAAGCCGACGGAAACACTTTTCTCGCTTTCAAAAAACGAAAATGTTATTTATCTTAATACATTTTCAAAAACCATTTCCCCGTCGTTTCGAGTCGGATATATGGTTCTGCCTGAGAGTCTCGTTTCACCGTTTAATGAAAAACTCGGTTTTTATTCCTGCACCGTCCCGACATTCGAACAGCTTGTCCTTACAGAGCTTTTAAACTCGGGAAATTTTGAACGGTACATAAACAAGGTAAGACGTTTCAAACGAAAAGAACAATATTGATATTTTTGACTGTTTCAATTATAATGATATCGGATATAAATATTCGGAGGATTTTATGGGTAAATACGCGATAAAAAAAGAATTTCTGTTTTCGGAGCTGTTTACGTTTCCGATAATCGAACCGGTGCTTCCCCTTGCCGAAAAGGCTCTCGGTTTACTTGTAACGCTTCCGAGGTCGGACAGAAATGTTAAGGTTAAACGAATAAGAATTCCGGTCAGGGACGCTTACATAAACGCGCTTTTATATACTCCCCTTACGCTTGAAAACGAAAAAAACGCGCCTTTGCTCGTTTATTATCACGGCGGCGGATTTATCTACAAATCGGCTCCGCATCATTTCAGACTTATGAAACAGTACGCACGTTTTACCCCCTGCAAGGTTCTGTTAGTCGATTACAGAGTTGCACCTGCGCATAAATTCCCCGTTCCCGTTAATGACTGTTACGACGCTCTGAAATGGGCGCACAGAAATCCTGTTTTTCTCGGTATTGACAAGAACAGAATAGCAATAATGGGAGACAGCGCGGGAGGCGCGCTGACAGGCGGTGTTTCATTAATGGCAAGAGACTCGGGCGAGGTTCCCATATGCGCCATGGAACTTATTTACCCCGTTACGGACTGCCGTATGCAGACTCAGTCTATGAAGGAGTTTACTGACACTCCCGTTTGGAACGCAAAACTTTCAAAAAAAATGTGGGAGCTGTACATGCCCGCAGCAGATAAGGATAAAATGTGTTACGGCGCGCCGGCGCTCGCAGAAGACTTTTCAAATCTCCCCGATTCGTATACAGAAACAGCCGAATTCGACTCATTAAGAGACGAGGGAATAAATCTTTATAAATCCATGCTCAGCGCGGGAAACAACGCCGTTTTATACGAAACGAAAGGAACAATGCACGCATTCGATATGACCTCGCACAGCAGAATAACAAAAGAAGCCGTCGCAAGGCGTACAGGCTTCCTTAAAGATAAATTTTATAAATAATATAATTTTACAATTCCGAAGTCCCATCCGGCTTCGGGATTATATTTTTTTAATCATACAAAGCAGCAAGACATGTTTTTTTTAGCGTTTATTTAATTAGATTACAGTTTCCAGCTTACCGCTTTTTCTCTGCCGAGAACAAAACATCTGTAAATGCCGTCCTGTTTTATCAGTTCATCATGCGTACCGCTCTGTACGATTTGTCCTTTGTCGACTAAAAAAATCCGATCGGCATGTCGGACGGTTTTCAGTCTGTGGGCAATAACAATAACGGTTTTATTATGAATCAGCTCAGAAACTGCCTCTGTCTGTTCTTTTTCATTCTCCGGGTCAACGTTCGCCGTGGCTTCGTCGAGAATTATAATCGGTGAATCTTTTATAACGGCACGCGCTATTGAAATCCGCTGACGCTCGCCTATGGAAAGCGATTCTCCGTTTTCCCCGATGGCTGTATCGCATCCGTTCGGAAGTTTCATTATAAAATCATGACATCGGGCTTTTTTTGCTGACTCGATAACAAGTTCAATCGGTGCATCGGGTTGTCCGAAACGTATATTGTTTGCGACCGTATCATGAAACAGATAAACATTCTGAAAAACAAAACTGAAATTACGCATCAGGCTGTCCATGTCGTACTCTCTGACATCACGGCCTCCGAGGGTGACATATCCTGAATCTGCATACCAAAATCGTGAAAGCAAATGACAAAGAGTCGTCTTGCCTCCTCCCGAGGGACCGACTACAGCTGCGCTTGTCCGCTCGGGAACGTCAAGAGTGATACCGTTAATTATACTTTTTTATCATACGAAAAATGAATATTCTCGGCATGGATATCAAAATGCTCAGGCGTAATTTCCGCTCCCGCAATGTCAAAACTGCTGTTCGAAATCGAAAACTACCGCGGTGAGGAAACGGCGGCGGCAATCTTTTATGAGGCAAAAGCTACCGAGGCGATTGCGCTGGCGGCGGACAATCAGAAGAGACAAACGGCAAAAAAAATATACGCCTGTTATCAAAGGAAGATATAGAAGCTCTTGAAAACGTAACCTGCTATATTTCCGACCATTACGCTTTTGATATTCCGCTGTCCCGGATTGCCGGTATTCCCTGCATGAGCAAAAGCAAATTAAAAAACTGCTTTAAACGCCGTTTCGGGTGCAGTATCACGCAGTATATTCAGGGACGAAGAATGAGTCAGGCGGAACATCTGCTTATAAATACGGACTTTACCATGGGGCAGATAGCACAGATGATAGGTTATACGACATCAAGCCGATTTGCAGAACTGTTTAAAAAGAATACGGAAATACTGCCGATTGGATATCGGAAAATCGCCCGAAAAGACAAATAAAAAAACCGGGAGGTTCATTGCCTTACGGTTTTAGTTCTGATGAAGTTTTCCGACAATTATTCTTTTACTGCAGTAAAAAACAGACGGGGCATTTTAAGTATAACCTTGCCGTTATTCATTATCGTATATTCCTGAGCTATTCTCTTTTTCAAGTCGGACAAAAATTCCTGCTTTGTCGCTTCGTCCATTACTTCAAAATACGGTCTGAGTCCGCTCGAAGAGTACCAGTCTATAACAGAATCGAACGAATCGACCGTGTGAAAATACATCGTCTCCCACATCGTAAAATCCGACGTAAATTCGGTTAAAAGATTATAATATCCATCCGATGAAAGATTGTGAAAAACATCAGTCGATTCAAGGAAGCTCCATTTTCCTTTTTTCAAAAAGTCGGAAAACATAACATAAAATGGAGAATTCTGTCTCAGCGGAACCTGAACCGCAAATATTCCGCCCTTATTAAGACGCGA
>DJEG01000010.1 GCA_002431305.1 Ruminococcaceae bacterium UBA5904
TCCCTTTAATAAATTATTGTTTACAGCGTGCAGCGGGTGAAAGTTACATAATATTATCCGCTGACCGCAAATAAAACAAAGAGAGTCGGGTTGCCGCCCGACTCTCTTTGTTTTATGGGATATGTCTTGCAAAGAACGATGAAAGCTGATTTATAAACCGTACGCAAAATACGCGTTAACCCGCTTAAATAAATCGGTACGGTTATCATCATCCGAAGTACGTTAATTCATATCCGGACAATGTTATTTTCCTACGCCGAAGCCGACAAGGATGTTCTTAATAAGCTTAATAAGACTGTTTATCCACGCGATAAGCGAGGTAAGGTCAAATGCGCCGAAGTTTAACGAACCGATATTTTCGATATCGATATCCTCGTTCTTAAGGTCGTCAAGGACTTCCTTTATCATATCAAATGTGAAGTCGACAACACCGTTAATCGAGATAGAAATATCGTTATAGCAGTCCTTAGCGCAGTAAATTTTCTGTAATCCGTCATCGCTCGTCCATATGGGAGTGAGGACTTCCTTCTTAACAACCTCGCCCTTGAGCTTCTGAGTATAGGTTACGGTATAGGTATCGTAGTTATACGTATGCTTTGTATCCGTCTCGGGAGCGGGGAGAGTTACCATGAAGTAAAGATCCTGATGCCAGTAAATAATTCTCTCGTTTAAAACGGGCTCATAATTCTTATCTCCGATAGTTCCCTTGCCGTTGTCGTTAAGTCTCGTAACGTCAAAATACTTATTTCCCTTAAGAGTATAAAGGAAACCGTCGTTATAAAGATGATATTCGGAAACTGATAACGTCATGTCTTCCTTAACAATAATGCCGAAGGAGGAGTCGGAACTCTTGTCAACGCTGTACTTGCCATACGGAGCACCGTCAATCGGGTCGTAAAGGCTCGCAGCGGGCGAACTCGTAGGATAAGCCATAACACGGAGAGTGGTAGGCTCGATATAATCGGCAAGAACTACAAAGCATGAGAATGCTCTGCCCGCAGGTACCTTAACCTGCGTGCCGTCCTTCTTTACCTCAACGGTCTTGCCCGAAGAATCTTTATATGTGAAATAATAATCCTTGCCCAGAGTGAAACCGCGTCTGCCGATCTGGTCGTCTCTGTACTTAACCGCATAGTCCATATCCGTAAAAGTTACGGTATATGTGTCGGCGGCAAAAGCAAGAACTGATAAAACCGAAAGCATCATAATGACTGATAAAACTACGGAAATTACTTTTTTCATAAAGAAAAACCTCCTGTTCCCGGCGGGTATACTCCACCTTTATAATAACACAGTTTCATTATAAAACAAACTTTCGGTTTTGTCAACAATAATTTGACCTGTCAAAAAAAATATTTAGCAAAGGAGAATAACTGCCCCGCCGAAACGAATCCGGCGGAAAAAATCAACAAATTATTTTTCGTTTTGCAGTGTGCCGGTCAGTCTCGCCGAAAATCTCAGCACGGCTCTCGCCTCCGACGAAGTTATTTTTCCGTCGGAATTGATATCGGCGGCAGATTTCTTAATATCCTCGGGATTTTCGAGCTTTGCGGATATACGCAGAACAGCCCTCGCGTCGGAGGCGGTTATACTGCCGTCAGCATTCACATCGCCCTTTAATATTATAGTATATTCGTCACCGCATGTAAATTTAAGAGCGTTCTTTATCGTAACCGCGTCGGGCGCAAACGTCAGCTCCTCATTAAAATTCGAGCGAAATTCGTACACCGACAGCGCAGAAGTTGATTTCGGGAAAAGAGTTACGGTTTTCTTATCATAGTCGGCAGCGTAACCGCATCCGTCCTTTACGGTGGGTTTCAGCGTGACAAGCCTCTCCCCGCAGACGGTGCAGACGCCGTTCTCCTCTTTATGTCCGAGGGCGGGGATCTCCTTTTGTTTAACGGTTATCTCACCGCATTTTTTGCATTTTTCGCCGTCGGTCAGACCCGCCTTCACGCATGTCGGAGCATACCCCGGAACAGTTTCGCGTTCAAAATGAAAACATCCCGAAAACGCATTTTTTTCATATCCTTTAATAAGAATCTGATTTTCGTCCTTGTCAAACGCGCGCGTAAGATACGGTTTTTCGGTAAGAACCTTAAACGTAACGGACGTAACGCCGTCGAGCACAGAAAAAACGTACTTGCCGAGCTCCTCGGTATCGGTATCGAAAACGTTCGTCGACATGAGAGCCGCCGAAACTACGCAGTCATCGGTATAAACCTCGCTCGCACACGACATTCCGCCCTCGGGGTCAGACGCGCTAACGAACTTAACCTCATCCGGAGAATACCCGATAAATACCGCGGCGGAGGAAAATCCCTTTATTTTATCTATCGAAACGCTGAGAGTTATCGTTTTTGACGAATAATCGATTTCGCTCTCCATTACAATTTCCGGAACTGTCCCTTCGGCTCCGGCAGCGAATGAAAAAGCGGACAGTATAATACATACCGAAAGAATCAGCGAAAAAAATCTGCGTATATGTAACCGCATAAATAAAGCCTCCGTTTATTTATTTTATTTAATTGTACTTTTTTATTTGTATAATGTCAATATTGATTTATTTCAGAATTTTCAGCCGAGATTCTTAAGGGCGCTTTGATTTATTTTAAACAGCAAATCCGCCGTTTCGTTTTCATCAATCGAATAATCGGAGCGTATCCACTGTATTATAACTCCCGTACTGCCGTTTAGAATATACGAAAAAACATACTGTTCAAGCCGTTCGGACAGTTCGACGCGCAAATTGAGCATAAACTGAACTATCGACCGGTTCATAAACCGCGCTCTGAATTCGGGAACGGCACTGTCGATTAAAAGAACACGGAACGTTTTGTCGTTCTGTCTTATAAATTTAAGAAACGATACGATATATTTATGCGCGCCCGCGTCGTTTTCCCCGCCTATCTTTTTTAAATGTTCCTCTGTTTCAGCGAGGATTTCAGACTCTATCTCATCAAGTATATCCTTGGGCTCCGAGTAATGCGCGTAGAATGTCGAACGGTTAAGTTCTGCGCGTTCGCACAATTCACGTACGGAAATTTTAGATATGTTCCCTTTTTCTTTTATAAGGTCCGTAAGCGCGTTTCTGAACAGAAGTTTCGAAAGACGCGTACGCTGATTATCCTTTTTATTCACATTATCACGTCGCTTCCGTATAAAAATGTCTGTTTTACAGCCGTCTTTATATAAACTGCTGATTGTAAAACAGACACGGTGTCGGTATAATTAAATCATAAACAATTACCGATGTCAATAGGAGAGTTGATTATGACCCTAAAACTTAATTCACCGTTTTTTGAAAGCAGAATAAAAAATAAAGATGTCACAAGGAGCGAAAAATGGCTCGGATATCTTATAGGTCCCTCGGGCGCTCTTTTATTAAATGCAGTTCTCGCAACATACTTAAACGTTTACTATACCGACGTTCTGAATCTGACCGCCGTCCGGGGCGGAGCGTTCCTTACCGTATTCCCGATAGTATCGAAAATTATCGACGCGGCGACGAACGTTTTAATGGGAATGATAATCGACCGCACAAAAACCGCGCAGGGCAAGGCACGTCCGTGGCTTCTGCTGTCGGCTCCCCTCGTCGCCGTGAGCGGAATACTCCTTTTTACGGTGCCTCAGCAAAGCGAGACGGTTCAGGTAATATGGATAATGCTCTCATATAATCTTTTCTATTCGTTTGCATATACAATATATAATATGAGCCACAATCTGATGGTTCCGCTCTCGACGAGGGACACGAAACAGCGCGGCTCACTCTCTGTTTTCAATCAGATTTCGACCATAATGATGAGCGGAATCATCGTCGCGCTTATTTTTCCGATGCTGATAATGCCCGCGCTCGGAGTCGATAAATCAAAATGGATAATCACAATGTCGATACTATCCTGTCTTGCGCTTCCGCTGACTCTTTTAGAGTATTATTATACGAAGGAGCGCGTAACTCTCGAGGATATAAACAGAAAAGACGAAGAAAAAGTACCTTATAAAAAACTTTTAAAGGCGATATTTGCAGATAAATACACTGTTCTCATTCTTCTTTACTTCTTAATTTTCACCGTCGGAGCGCAGTTTAAAAATCTCGGACTCGTCTATTTTTCGAACTACGTTCTCGGCACGTATAACGACGGCAAAACGCAGACCATGCTCTCGGTAATAGGCGGAATCCCAATGGGACTGGGTATATTTATCGTCTGGCCTCTTGCAAAAAAATTCGGCAAACGAAACTTAACAATGGCGGGCTTTGTACTCTACGCTCTCGGCAGCGCGATATGTTGGATAAATCCGACGAATACGGCGGTCGTGCTGACGGGGCAGTTTATAAAAAATATCGGCGGACTTCCCTGCTCGTACGTATTCATGGCTCTGTTCGCGGACGTTCTCGACCATCTCGAATACAAGCACGGTTTCCGCTGCGACGGAATAGCCATGTCGGTTTACAACATAATAGCCGTCACGAGCGTCGGAATAGTCACGGGACTTTTCAACGCGCTTTTATCAAAGAGCGGATATATCGCGCCGACGATTATAAACGGAGAAACGGTCGCCGCCGTTCAGTCCGTCTCGGCAAAGAACGCGATAACATTCTCATTCGTCGGACTCGAAACGATTACGGGCGTAATACTTATAATAATTCTCGCATTTTTAAACGTCGAGAAATATATCGATAAAGAACAGGCTGAAATAAAGAGAAGAAAAGAAAAGGAATCAGGCAATGAAAGCAATTAATATAAGAACTCAATACTTAAAAAATCCGCTCGGAATCGACATTGATTATCCCCGAGTAATGTGGAACTGCGAGGGCGGAATAAAACAGACGGCATACAGAATCACCGCCGACGGTTTCGACAGCGGAAAAGTAAAATCAGGTTCAATGAGATGTACCCTTCCGATAAAATTTTCAGACGGAAAACGGGTAAAATTTAATATAACGCTCTGGGACGAAAATGATACCGAAGGAAAACCGAGCGAAGAAGCGTTTTTCGAATACGGTATAAAGAATTTTAACGCAAAATGGATAACGGGCAATTATCTTGCCGACAAAAAAAGGCGTTATCCCCCGGACTGCTTTAAAAAGGAATTTAAAACCGACGGCGAAATTCGCTCGGCAAGACTCTATGCGAGCGCGTGCGGTATTTATACAGCTGAAATAAACGGGACAAGAGTCTCGTCTCCGCTCGCTCCCGGCATTACGGATTATAACAAACGCGTGCAGTATCAGACGTACGACATAACCGAATTTATTAAAGAAAATAACGAAATTACGCTCTGTCTTGCAGACGGGTGGTACCGCGGTTCGTGCGGAGCGTGGGGACTTAAAAACCAATACGGAACCGAGACAAAAATAATCGCGCAGGTCGATATTAAGTATAAAGACGGAACAAATCTGAGAGTTTCGACGGACGAAACCTGGAGTTGGTCAAACGATTCCGACATTCGTTTTGCCGACAATAAGGACGGCGAAATAATCGACGCGAACAGAAAGCCGTCATACCGTTTTCGCGCGAGAATTACGTCTCACCCGGTCACGCCGAGCGCGTCAAATAACGTTCCCATAGCGGAGAAAGAGCGGTACAGCGGCGAAATTATTATTTCAAAATCGGGTAAAAAAATAATCGACTTCAAACAGAATCTCGCGGGCTTTATATCGTTTAAATTAAATGCCAAAAAGGGTCAAAAAATAAAAATAACTCTAGGCGAATTACTTGATAAAGACGGAGAGCTGACGCTTAAAAACATTCAGTGCTCAAATAAAAAAATAACGACTCCGCTTCAAAAAATCGAGTATACATGCAAAGACGGCGTAAACGAATACAAAACGCGGTTTGCGATTTTCGGATTCAGATACGCGTTAATCGAAACGGATGTCGAATTCACATCCGACGATTTCACTGCAATCGCAGTCTATTCCGACATGGAGGAAACGGGTTTTTTCGAAAGCTCGAACGAACTTCTGAACAAATTTTTCGAAGCGACAAAACAGTCGGCAAAGAGCAACAGTACCGACCTGCCGACCGACTGCCCGACAAGGGAACGCCACGGCTGGACGGGCGACGCGCAGATTTTTATAAACACGGCGAGTTACCTTTTCTCATACGCGCCGTTTGCGCTGAAATTCGAACGCGATCTGTGCGATGAACAGAGAAGAAACGGATGTTTCAGGCAAATTGCACCCAAAGGCGGAGTGGATTTTTACATGAACGCAATGGACGGCTCCCCCGGCTGGAGCGACGCGGGCGTGCTGATTCCGTACAGAATTTATAAAAAATACGACGATATAAGGGCGCTTGAACATTTTTATGAAAACATGAAGCGTTACGCGGATTATAAAATAAAAACGCTCGGCAAAATCTACCCGACCGCCGTTCCCACGGGCATAAATTTAAAATACCGCAGATATATTTCGAATTTCGGTCAGTCCTACGGCGAATGGGCGGAACCCGCCGA
>DJEG01000038.1:0-17599 GCA_002431305.1 Ruminococcaceae bacterium UBA5904
TACTGTTTCTTATCTGATGAATTATACACTGCTGTATTTCCGTTTTCGGGTAGACGGCGGAGATTGCTTCGGGAAATCCCGTAAGTCCGTCTATGCAGGCTATCAAAATATCCTCGACTCCTCGATTTTTCAAGCCGTTAAGTATGGAAAGCCAGTATTTTGCGCTTTCGTTTTCGCCGACATACATACTCCCTTATTGCCTCGAATATTAAAAAACTCGATTATTATGACAGAACAGCAAAGCGCGGGGTCGTATATTATTACAAAGTTACATGTTCTGATACATGCGGAAATACAAGCGGTTACAGTAAGACTGTTTTTGCAAACGCGCTTGCCGATACGATAAAACCGGTTATCAACAGCATCAATCCTCCGGCAGGGACGTATGTGGGCGAAGCATATAACAAAATAAGCGTTCTCGCAAGCGATAATAATCTGCTTGATGATGTTGTTATTGAATACAGAATCGGTTCCGACGGTGATTACGTTCTTCTTAAAAAGGAAGAGAATATTGCTCTGCAAAGTATACGTTATAAAGAATGCGTTGACTGTATGACGGAGCTTGAAAGCGAAATCATACCGAAACTTGACCATACTGACGAGGACGGAGACAACATATGCGATGTTTGCGGTGAGCAGATTCCAGTGACCGTCTCGTGCTCTCACATATGTCATAAGAAAGGCTTCGCAGGCTTCATATGGAGAATAATCCGAATTATATTCAAGATTTTCGGTTCAAACAAGTACTGTGAATGCGGAGCGGAACATTATTAATTGATTTTACAGACTTCCGGAATGTAACGTTTCGGAAGTCTGTTTTCATTGTTGAATAATTAAATTAAATATGTTAGTATAAATAAAAGATGAGTAAAAAAGGAGCACGCTGAATATGTTTTTTTCTTCATTGGTTTTGAAAATATCGGCATTTTTTCTTTCAATACTTATGAGTCTCGGTTCTCTGTCGGGGTTTACGGCAAGTAAACTCGAATATAAACAGGCTTCGGTTAATCCGATGAAGGGATTTATGCCTTTTTATAAAGAGGACGGGGAATCAGATAGTAATCTCGATTACAGCATGGAATGGTTTTATATTCCGATGTCTGAACTTGTAAGCGTATACGGGGAATTCACGATAAAACAGGCGATAGAGCCGTATCTTGAGAACATATCGTCGAGAGGAAATCAGGCCGTTTTCAGAGTTTATCTTGATTATCCCGGAAAGGATGAGGATTCGACGGGCGAATATATTCGTTCTCTCGGCGTAAAGTTTTACGAATACGAACAGTACGGCGGGGGAGTTACGCCGGATTATTCTGATGACAGGCTTATAGATTTTCTCGAGAAGTTTGTATATAAACTTGCGGAAGAATATGACGGGGATCCGCGTATTGCGTACATAACCGCAGGACTTATCGGTCACTGGGGCGAATGGCACGTTTGTGTTGACGATGCAGCCCCGGAAAAGCAGCAGAAAGAGCGCATTATAACAGCGTATGAAAACGCGTTTAAAACTACGAAGATTCTCACTCGTTATCCGGGCGACCCCGGTACGAAAAACGGCAAAATCGGTTTTCATGACGATTCGTTTACATATGAAACGATTGATGATACAAAGGACTGGTTTTTCTGTACTAAGTTAAAGAAAAACAAACTTACAAATGTATGGAAAAGTCAGGCAATCGGCGGGGAATTCCGTCCCGAGTGTCAGGAACCGTTTATTAAAGGCGAAGAGTTTGAGGGTATGCAGAACTATGACGGGTGCGTTAATAAAACGCATTGCTCGTTCCTTATGATGCAGAACGCGTTTACAATGGGTCTTTCCGATTCACAGAAAGAGACCGTTTCAAACGCTTCCGCAAAGCTCGGATATGATTTTTATATAGACAAAGTCAACGTTAAAAAGATATTCGGCAAAACATATATTTTCGTTAGAATCATGAACGACGGCGTTGCTCCTATTTACGCAGACCCCGGTGTATATATCGGTACGGACAGCGGTGAAGTTAAAGCAAGCGGTGCAGAACTTGACAAGATACAGCCCGGCGAATACGGCGTATTTTATATTAAGACTGACGAAGATATCACGGGTGAAATTTATGTACGCGCCGGAAACTTTTTTAATAAAGGCAAATGCGTCAGATTTTCAAACGTAAATGCAGACGATAGATTTGTTATCGGAACAATAGAATAAAAAACAACATAGAATAAAAAACAACTGCGAACAGCAATAAAATCTGTCCGCAGTTGTTTTTTATTGATTGGATTAGTTGATTTCTTCTTTTAACGTTTCTATTATCGAGTCTTTTCTGATTTTCTGTACGGAGTATATCATTGATATTCCCGTTACGATAAAGACTGCGAGACAGGCTCCGATATAAGCTTTGAAATCTATCGAGAACGGAACATACGAAGAGCCGAACATTTTATTGATTGCAAAGTTTATGATTAAACTGATTGGTAGACCGTAAACAAGAGCTTTCAGTCCGTAGAATACGCTTTCCATAACGATCATTTTTCTGAATCCTTTGGGAGTCATGCCGACCGAGCGGAGCATTGCAAACTCCTTACGGCGGAGTATTACGCCTGTTGAAACGGTATTTAAGATATTTGTGATTGTTATAAGCGTCATGAGTGCTATGAATCCGTAAACAAATACCTGAAGAACATAAATTATTGTATTAAGTATCTGCTGTTGATTATCAAGATCGAAAATGTTGTCGTTCATATCGAATCCCGCGGCGGTAAGAGCGTTTTTGATATCATCTTCTGTCTGCTCGTGCGTTTTTGTTTTAACACCGTAAACGATTGTTAACTCGGCTTCTTTGACCGGAAGATTATTTATCGTCTCAACGTATACGCTCAGCGGGATGAACATGCTTATGCTTCCCTTGGGGTTGAGAGAACACATGTCGCTGTTTTTGTCATAATCTATAAGTCCGCCGACGGTCGCTTTGAAATCGCCGTATGACGGGTCGTGCGCAGTGAATGACTTACCTATGATTGAAGATGTAAAGACCTTGCTTACCGAATCGGAGTGCGTCATATTGTTGAGTAAGAGGCATTTTACGTTGTCTGACGAATAGAACTGTTCTCTGTTTAGTCCGTTTTCGAGGCAAAGCTGATTGAATCTGCCGTCGTCGATAATATTAATGCTGATTACTTTTTTCGAGTCAAAAAGTTTTTGATTCTGAACGGTAAGAACAGAGGAGTCGTTTGTAATATCCGTGTAGTCCTTATTTGCGCTTTCCTTGTCTCCTCCTACGATGTTTGTAAAGTTTGTTGCGGCGAAAACGTCGTCAACGCTTTTTACAGATTCTATTACTTCTCTGACTTTTTCGCTGTCGTTATAAGAAGAATAAACGGTAACCTGATACGGTATCATTGAGGAATACTGGTTAGAATCCATCAGCATGGTACAGAAGTAGTTTGTACAAAGGAACAGAATAAGCGACAGCGCGATTGACGCGGTTATCATATTCGTTTTTCTTGAATTGCGTTTTAAGGATTTATATGATATCTCGCCCTCGAATCCAAAAATCTTTGAAACTATCTTCGGACAGGAGTATTTCTGCTTCTTGACTTTAATCGAATCTGTCTGTTTTATAGCGTCGATAGGGGTAATTTTAGACGCTTTTTTAGCGGGAATGAGCGTTGAAATCCATATGGTCAGAACGCTGAATATAACTATCATAATTATCGCCCAGAGCGGAACGTCTACGCTTATTTTAAGATTTGAATTCTCAATGCCGGCTATCATTCCGGTTGATATGATTTTGTCGCTGAGGAAGTAAAGTGTTACAGCGATACCTGCAATACCTGCAAGTGTTCCGACAGGGATTCCTATTATTCCTAATATAAATCCTTCAAAATAAATAGACGCGCGCTTCTGTCTTTTTGTTGCTCCGACGGAGGCTAACATTCCGAGATATCTGACTCGTTCGTTCAGCGACATTGTAAACGCATTGTATATAAGGAGCACGGAAGCTATAATGATAAGAATGAGAATCAGAATAACGGGAGCTATCAGTGTGCTTAAATATCCGCCCTCGTCGAATGACAGATTCGCCGCAAGAAGTTCTGTATTCGTGTCGTAGTTTTCTACATTGTAATCCGAACAAATCGAATTGATTGTTTTTAATGCGGAAGAATTCGGATTGCTTAGTTTAAAAAGAGCAGTAATTACGCCCGAATGCATTTCCTCATTGCTTCCCAATATAAGAATGGGGTAGTCAAGTGTCGGCAGATTATAGTCGAGAACCGCAGTTATCGTAAATGAGCGTTCGCCGGTTTTTACGAAGCTGTAACTGTCTGTGTCATTACCGTCGCTCTCGAAATGTACTATGGGGAGCGTTACCTTGTCGCCGGCTTTCCATTCGAGCATGTGTCTTTTTATATAATCTCCGCTGACGGCGGCCTCGCCCGGGGCGGAGGGGAGAGAACCCTCTATTGAAGTCGGAATCATGTGTTCTAAATAAGCTTTGTCGCACAGTGCGATTGATTCGTAATCTGTTTTGCTGTTACCGCCGTTTATTTCGAACACAAAATCATACGACGGCTTGATTCTCATGACGGATTCGACTCTGTCGTCGGCAAGCGTTTTGTTTATTGTATCGTCGGAAACGTCAGTCGCCTCAAAATGCCAGTCTCCGTCCTGAAACAGAGCTGCTTTTCCGAAAAATGAGAGGAAAGACGACATTGCGGTAAACACCGCGGTAATCATTGCAACGGAAATGCAGATTCCTATTAATGTAATAATTGTCCTGCCTTTATTTTCGCTCAAATGGCGCAGGGTGAGCTTCTTAACCACGTTCATCTGCGTTTTACCTCGTCGCCGACAATACGGCCGTCCTGAACAGTGATAACTCTGTCTGCCGAAAGGGCGATTTTTTCGTCGTGAGTTATCATTATAACGGTCTGATTGAGAACTTCGTTGAAATGACGGAGAAGATTTACGATTTCCTTGCTGTTTTCGGAGTCAAGGTTTCCCGTAGGCTCGTCGGCTAGCATAATTGCCGGATTGTTTATTAACGCTCTGCCAATCGAAACTCTCTGCTGCTGACCGCCCGAAAGCTGGTTTGGCAGATGCTTTACTCTGTCGGAAAGTCCGAGAATCGATACTATTCTGTCAACCTGCGCTTTATCGGGTTTTCTCGAATCGAGCAGGAGCGGGAGAGTCAGATTTTCCTCAACCGTGAGTATGGGGATAAGATTATAAAACTGATAAACAAGTCCTATCTGACGGCGGCGGAAAATTGCGAGCGCGGTTTCGTCAAGCTTCGTAATATCGGTATTTTCAATCATTACGCTTCCCGAGGTCGGTTTGTCGACTCCGCCCATTATGTGCAGAAGCGTAGATTTACCGCTTCCGGAAGGACCTACTATCGCAACGAATTCGCCTTTTTTTACGGTGAATGAAACGTTGTCGAGAGCTCTTACCATAGTGTCGCCCTTGCCGTATGTTTTTGTGAGGTTTTTTATCTCAAGAATGTTCATGAGTTTGTCTC
Organism: Ruminococcaceae bacterium UBA5904; assembly: GCA_002431305.1. GTDB lineage: Bacteria > Bacillota > Clostridia > Oscillospirales > Acutalibacteraceae > CALACW01. The sequence continues at coordinate 5,505 of DJEG01000038.1, forward strand.
CTTTCAATTTGCCTTTGCCTTATGACACTATGATAAAGGACGAATATTACTCTGCGGTGACAATAATTATTACAATTGCGTCACACTGTTGATTTGTAAAATCTGACTGTGAAAACGGAGCCCTCGCCGATTTTGCTGTCTACCGTGATTTTTCCGTTCTGTGAGTCGATAATTGATTTAGAAAGAGCGAGTCCTATTCCGACCGAATCGGGAGACGCGTTTTTGCCGTGGTAAAATCTTTCGAATACGTGAGGTAAATCTTCCTCTGCGATACCGCATCCCGAGTCACGGATGATTATTTCCTTATATAAAAACGTTTCGTCCGTTTTTATTTCGAGCTTTCCGCCGGATGGCGTATGCTCCATGCAGTTTTTAATTATATTTCCAATAGCTTCGACCGTCCAGTTAATATCGCAGTGGAATATGGAATCGTTCGGTTCCGTTTTTAATTCGATATTCTTAACGTCAAGTATAACGAGAAACGGCTGAACGCTCTTTTTGATAAGCGCATCTGCGGAAATATCGCTTTTTATGAACTCAACGGTGCCTGCGTCGAGTTTTGAGAGCTTTAAAAGCATCTGAATAAGCCAGTTGATTTTATTAAGCTGGGTTGATAAGATAGAGAGAAATTCTTTTCTTTTTTCTTCATCTTTTTCATTTTCGAGCAGTTCCGTCATCATGACAGCCGAGGTAAGAGGTGTTTTTATCTGATGAGAAATATCCGCAAGCGAATCGGCTAAATATTTTTTATCGTTCGACAGCCTGTCCTTTTGATTATTTAAAATAAGTATTACCTTATATAAATTGTTTTTAAGTATAGACAATTCGCCCTCTTTGTTGTCGGGAATATTCAAATCATATATTCCCGCGCAGATACGCGAAAGATAGTCGTTCAGCATTTCGATTTCGGTGTATCTTTTATTTGTATAGACAATATAAAGAACCGTCAGAATTACGGAGCAGACGAGCGAAATGACGGCGGGAACGATTGAGTAAAAAATACATACGGAAAAAGAGACTATCGACAGTATTATCCCGACGGTCAGTATTATTTTAAAATCCGAGTTAATTACTCTGCGCGGCATAGCCCAGCCCCCTGACTGTTTTAATAATTTTGGGATCGGACGGGTCGTCCTCCAATTTATCGCGTAAACGTTTTATATACACGGTCAGCGTGTTGTCGTTTACGAAGTCACCCTCAACGTCCCATATGTTTTCAAGAAGCTGTAATCTCGACATTACGACTCCCGGATTGTTTACGAAAATAAGAAGCAGTCTGTACTCCATTGCGGAGAGTATTATTTCCTCACCGCGTTTATATACCTTGGCTTGCGAAATATTTATTGCAATATCGCCGAGTCTCGCGGTATTGTCCGCGCCGTTTTTTGAATAGCGTTTTAATATCATCTTGATTCGAGCCATCAGCTCTTTTAACCTGAACGGTTTTGATATATAATCGTCCGCACCCATTTCGAGTCCCATTACGGCGTTGACCTCGTCGTCTGCGGCTGTCAGAAAGATTACGGGAATGTCGTATTTTGATTTTATAAATTTACATACGTCGTAACCGTTTCCGTCCGGCAGTATAAGATCGAGAATACACAGCGAAAACTCAGTTTTAGAAATAATGTCAAGAGCTTCTTTTACGCACTTTGCGTCTGTTACGGTATATCCCTCGCCCTCAAGAGAGTATTTAAGTCCGGTCGCTATAGCTGTATCGTCTTCAAGTAGAAAAATATTCATAAAAATCACCGTTTATAATATATCATAATAAAAGCATCATTTCCATTACGATATTGTAACAATTCGACATAATGCAAATAATGTTGAATTTTGTCTTTTTTTCTTTACAAATCCATTATTTTATGCGACAATATTAATATAAATTTGATTATAATGAGAGGTTTTTTGTATGGCAGGTTCACAGGCTTTTATAAAAGAGTACGGCGATAAGTCATTTGACGAATTTCCGTTCTGCGACGGGGATAATCTTGCGCTTTGCTCCATGTTTTATATGCCTTTCGAAAATGTCGTTTCGGATTCTTTCGACGAGAGTATAAAACTTGACGAAGCGTTTGAAAAGTTATTTGAATTCAGAGGGGGAGAACATAAGGCGATAGGTTTGCTTATTAACCCCGAGCTTAGCAAAAACACGCAGTATATGACGAGCCGTCCGAGATATTCATGTCTTAAAATGACAGGTGTCAGAAGTGTATACGAGCATGACCCCGCCGTTCAGTTTGCCGCATGTACTCTTATAATGCCGAACGGCGACAGTATTATAATATTCAGAGGTACGGACGATTCCATTACGGGCTGGAAAGAGGATCTTGATATTTATACAAAAAAATCAATTCCTTCGCACGCCCTTGCGGTCGATTACATAAACGAAGCCGCCGAAAAGCTTGACGGTAATTTTATAATTCTCGGTCACTCAAAGGGCGGAAACGTCGCGCTCTACGGCGCGCTCAAATGCAGTGAAGAAGCAAGATCGAGAATTAAGGAGCTTTATAATAACGACGGTCCAGGATTTTTTGATCATTCAATGTTCCGTTCCGACGCTTATTCCGAGCTTCTGCCGAGATATCATCACATAGTTCCCGACTCGTCATTTGTAGGCATGCTGCTCGCGCACGATGACGATTACAAAGCTGTTAAGAGCAATAAACTTATAGGTGTAATGCAGCACGACATGGGTACGTGGCAGTTAAAGGACGGAAATATCGTCGAGAGAAACATATCGCGCGCGGGCCGTATTACCGATATAACCGTTTCGAATATTATTTCACACGTAAACGATATTCAGAGACAGAGTATAGATACCGTTGTTTCCGCAGTGGTTACCGGACTGGGACAGGAGACGCTTCTTGATTTTTCAAAGAATGCGGCAAAAGCGATAGACGGCGCGGTTAAAGCCGTAAAAGGCGTTGACAAAGAGACGAGAAAGGAATTTAAATCCTCGTTTAAGGGAACGTTTAAGTTTATATTGGACGCGTCCAGAGAGGTTACTAAGGAGAGAATTCCCCTCGCCGTCGGCAGAGTAAAAACTCTTGTCAAATCTTTCGCCCCCGCAAGCGCATAACAGAATATTAAATAATAAACGCGGTTTCGTACAGAGACCGCGTTTTTATGTGACTATTAGATTTTAACAGTGATTCCGTTTACTTCAACATTTGATTCGGCGCGAATCATAATATATTTTTTGCCGTCGATAACGCGCGTTTCCAAAAGGTCGGAGCGGTCGGAATTTATTTTGATGCTGACGTCGGGAGTCGATACGGACAGCTCCTTTGTATTAACGAAATTCTGGGGTGAAAGCTCCGCGTTTTCTCCGAAACTTTCGTCGAATTTATCCTCGAAAGATTTTACGCGCTCCTCGCTGACTCCGCAGTTTGTCAGAATGTTTGAAACGGATTTCTTTGTGATGACAGGCGGATCCTCGTCCTTTTGCTGTTTATGTTCCTCAATCTGTTCGCACAGAACGTCCCTTACGTTTACCGCGACTTCAAGATTGCAGTCCTCGGAAAGAGTTTCTTCAATTATAGAGTTGAAGACCTCTTTCTGTTCTTCCGCCGGCATGGGAACCTCCGTTCTTAAAATATTTTCTATAAATTCGGGGTGGTTGTCCGCCGTATTCTTCGTATAGTACAAAATATCGTAGATGTTAGCCGTCCTGTCGTCGAACGTCGGGAATAAAAATCCGATTTCGGGAGGGGAGATGAGCTGATTCGCGGCGAGAGTCTTAAACGCGTTTTCATGTGCGACAAAACCTAATGCCTGTTTGCTCTGTTTTACGGGGCAAACGGCGCACAGACAGTAATTGTATACGCTCGACGAATCCTCAATTCTGCTCTCATCCGAGCCATACTGCGGAACATCGTACGAATCCTGAATCAATAAAATAAGATAGTTGTTTCCCATGGCGAGGGTTGATGCCGCCGCGTTGAAAAATATATTGATAGCTTCCTCGCTCTCGGGAGTCTGCGTCCTTAACGCTGACATCAGCCTGTGTTCGTCCGAGTCGACGACCTGCTGATTTTTATACGGCAGGTCGATAAGGTTTTTGCCGAGCGTTCCCGACAGCGTTTTTCTTATAATGGATAAAAGATTGTCCGCGTCGTCGTTGTCCATGAGTCCCAATGACTGTCTGAACGAGCTTACGACTTCCTTTTTCTCGTTTACAAAACATCCGTATATGTAGTTAACCGCACATTTGCCGAGTTTTATTCGACGGCGGATTTCGCCTGTTTCTTTTTCATTCATTTCATTTTTCTCCTTAAATTCGAATGAAAATATTGTAACATAAAAGCGTCATTGATTAAAGTGTTTTTTGTAAAATAAAAAAGAGCCGTATTTCAGGCTCTTCTTTTGATTTATGATTTTTACTCGGTGGTCGTCTCGTCCTTAATATGGAAAAGCGACTTGATAAAATTAATGATGATCGTAAAGAATGAAAGTACAGTCTTAACGATATCTTTTGCGAGATCCATGATTGACACTTCCTTTACTTTTATTTACACTTATATGATATCACGATATAAAAAAAAGTCAATATTTTCAAGGGATGTTCAACATCTAATCGACATCTGTCTACGGTAAAAACAACAACGGTAAATGCTTCTGTCGAATAATATATTTTTATCTTAATGAAAAAAAGAGAGTCCGGAAAATTCCGAACTCTCTTTGAAAAATTACAGTGTAGTTGCCTCGTCGTCTTTCTTGCCAAAGAGCTTCTTTAAGAAATCAGCGATGATTTTGAAGAAAGAAAGAACAGCCTTGATGATATCCTGTGCCAACTCCATTATGTTTCACTCCTTTTTAATATTATTCAATTATATAATAGACTTTTATGAAAGAAATGTCAACACTGCATTCAATACAAAAAAGTAAATTAAATATGAATATCCTTTTAGTCTGTGTTTATAATTTTCACAGAGTCCGGAACCGTATATTTAACAGTCTGTTTTGAATTTTCATACGTTACCTCGACCGTTATTTTTCCTCTGACCGTTTTGATATATCCCTTGACGTTCAGGTTGTCGATATAGGCGGGAGATATCGTTATCTTTTCGAATCCGGCGGAATCTTCTGTTTGCTTTATTCCGAGCAGGTAAGTAAAAAGATACTCGCTTGCCGCGCCGAACATCGGATGAGAATGAGAGTCGCATCCGTCCCAGTTTTCCCACAGCGTTGTCGCGCCGTTCTTTTTCATATTGTAAAAGCTGTTTTCACCCTTTGACGTAAGGAGTTTGACGGCGGTCTTACCGTTTTCTGTTTCAAAAAGCGTTTTTATAAGAACGTCAGTACCGAAGATACCCGTGTCGAACTCACCGAGCTTTTCGTATCTTTTTACGATATTCTCAACGCATTTTTCATCAGCAAGTCCTATATTATAGGCGAACGCGTCCGCGCCCTGTATTCCGCCGCAGAAGCTGTGCGTATTTGATGAATAATATGCGTTTTTAAACGCTCTGACTGCTTTTTCGAGCCGTTCGGTCATAGTCTGACGGTAACGCGGGCGGTTGAGCAGATACGACAGTTCGATATATTCTTTAAGACATTTAATATAAAAATATGTGTTTACAAACGGCTCCGGCAGTTCGTTCCTGTTGTCGGGCGCGCACCAGTCGCCGAGACACCATCCGCCCTTTTCCTCTCTGACTACGAGACCGAATTCTGAGTGCGATTCCATGTAGTCAAGATATAGTGTCATGTTGTCAAAGTACTTTTCGCAAAGCGATTTGTCTCCGTAGATTTTATAGTAATTATACGGCACTGCAATAACTGCACTTCCCCATCCTCCGGGGCCTCCGCCTCCGCCGTTAAACGGCGCGGTGTGTTGAACATGACCGCTGTACGTATCCTGACAGTCGGCGATATCCTGCATCCATTTTCTGTATAAATCCTCGGCTTCAAACTGGGTCATGACAGCTTTCGAACAGAGCTGACCGTCGCCGGTGTAGCCGAGTCTTTCGCGGTGAGGACAGTCGGAGGGGACAAACGAATGAATGTTGTTAACCTGCGTTCTGATGTAAGCATTATAAAACCAGTTTATATTTTCATTCGACGAAATAAAATCGCTTGTTTTCTTAACATCGGAACTTACGCACGTAAACGAAATGAGTTCGCCGTTACCCGTAAGTTTTACGAACTGACCGGCGCGCCATGTAAAGTAATTTGTAAACTCGCAGTCGTTTTCACCGTAAATGAAAATGTCTTTCTGTACTCTGTTTTCTCCGCCGGTATGTCTTAATTTAAAATTAAAATTATCGTCAATAACCTCCGCATATTCGAGCGTTATTTTATCTCCCGATTTCGCATTTTTATTGAATTGAACGGTCGGAATTCCGGAAATATCCTCTGTTAAATCGTATATTTTAAAGTCGGATGTTTCGTATATTAATTTAGGTATGACGGTCTCTTTCTCTGTATCTCCCGCAAAATCCTGTTTTGTTAATGCAAACGTTACCTCGTTTGATAATGCGGGAAATTTTTTATTCTCGTTTTTATATCCGAAATTAAGAATATTCTTATCGTAAAGTCTTGCGTCAATCGTTTCGTTTATATAAATGCTCGAATGGGTTATGAAACTGTCGTACATATCCTCAGTTGAATCCGAACATATTTCGCTTACTGAACCGTCGTCGTAAACAAGCGTGATTTTGTATATGTACTTTAGTTTATCGCCGTATGCGCTAAGCCCCTCGATAGCCTGGTCAAGCTGTCTGTACCAGCCGTTTCCGATGTGCAGAACAAACGCGTTATTATCATTTATATAATCGGTAATATCGTATTCAAGATAATACACGCGTTCGCGCATTTCGTCAAACAGCGGGTAAATAGCCGTCGACATATCGCGGTTTTTATAATTCGACCACGCAGGGATGAATTTATACTCGGTCAGTTTATGTCCGTTAAAATACGGGACGGAAAAACCTAAAGTTGTGTACTCGAGTTTTGCATTTACGACTTTTTTATTTTCAGTGACAAATTCTCTGCGTACAAATACCGCTCCCGCGTCTGAATCGCATTCGCACAGCTTAGCGTTGTCAAACACAAAACTTTTAATCATTGGAATATGGGGTATGTTTTCGTCCTCATGTCGTACGCCGTCTTTGACGAATCCGAGTTTTTTATAAAAACCTACCGCGTGTTCCTGTGCGTCAAGCGTTGCATGTTTTGCGCCGAGCTCTTTTGCTTTTCTTAAAAGCTCGTATACCAGCTTTGCGCCGTTTCCTCCGCCCCTGTACTCGGGGTACAGCGCTATTCTGCCTAAGTGAAATGAATCAGCGCTCTCGGGCGCGAGACGACCGCATCCAATGAGTCTGTCGTCGGAATATACGCCGAGATGATATGATTTACTCTCGAGGTCATCCTTTTCGAGCATATACGGATAGCCCTGTTCTTTGCAGAAAACGTCGTAACGAAGTTTAATGATAGGCTCGATATTTTCGCTTCCGTTTATCCATATGAATTCAAGCATAGATTACCTCGCAGTCATGGTAAATGAGAAGGTGAGTCTTTTATTTTCATCGATTGTATATTGCTTGAGCGTCTCGGGACCGCAGCTGTTGGAACCCGCACCTCTTACAAATCCGTCCAATGATACAATCGTCGAATTGACTCTTTCGATATCTTCGCGGTGAAGTGCTTTTGTCAGATTTTCCTGCGTGTAATCGTGCGCGGAAAATGTCAGTCTGTCGTCAGCGTATATTTTAAGTCCGGCTCCTGAATCGTTCTTAAATTCGATATATTTAACGTCGGAATGATTCGAATTGTCCTGCGGATAGATATAGTCTTCGTGCATATCGTGAACTTTTTCTTCGTAAATTCCGATAGGAGACTGTGCATTAAAGTCGGAGAGATTCTCTTTTATTCCTCTGCCGAAATATTTAACGGTATTAAACTGCTCGGGAAGTTCAAACATTATGCCGAAACGAGGAAGTTTCAGAAGAGCTTTTGTAGTCTTTTTAAGAGAAAGCGTTATTTTTATATCTCCGGCCGAGCCGACGGAATAATTTATTACGTAGTCGAATTTTTTGCCTGCCGGCGCGCAGAGAGAATATGAAGCGGATATCTCCGCTCTCGAATTTTCAAGCGTAACGTTGAATGACTCGATTTTTTCCGTGAGTTTATCAAGCGAATGTCTCATCCAAACGGATTTAATATTTCTGTCATTATCAATCGGAGCTCTGAAAACATTGGGTGTTAAGCCGGTTTTGCTCGAAGCGGGGGACTGATTTAAATACTCGGTCGAGTTTACGATATAGGAAACAAGTTTTCCGCTTTTGTCGTCGAATGAGGCTGTTCCGTCGTCAAAATGAACGACCGTTTTTGAATTATCATATGAAACGCTTATATTTCCGTTTTCATATGTAGGAACACTGACGGGCACGTCGTTTAGAATAATTTGCTCCTGTGCGATTTCGGACGAATCAACGATATATTTAAAACTCATAACCCAGTTTGATATTTTATCCGTCGGTTTGTGCTTGATAGTTACCGCTTTTGATTTTTCAGGTGCGATATCCGCCGTGAATTCTCCGCCGTCAACAGACTTTCCGTCTTTGTCGAGAGACCATTTGATATTAATATAACGAGATGAGCGGAATCTGTTTGTGTTTGTAAATACATATTCGCCGTTTTCGTTGACCTCTGCTCTTATCGGGCGGTAACAGTTTTTCATCTCGAACGCACCGGTGTGCGGGGTTCTGTCGGGGTAGAAAAGTCCGTCAACGCAGAAATTGCCGTCATGGCGTTTTTCGCCGTGGTCTCCGCCGTAGGTGTATTCATTTCTATATTTTTTATCGTTCTTTGAATGCAGTACGGAGTGATCCGCCCACTCCCAGATACATCCGCCTGTCACGTTGTCATACTTAAGGAACAGACGGCAGTAGTCCTCGAGCGAACCGGGACCCACACCCATTGCGTGCGCATATTCGCACAGAAAAAGCGGTTTTGTCGAATAGGCTTTTTTCATTGCGGGTTTATCCCCGTATGTCTTTTTACCTATCGAATCGACTTCGTCGGGGGAAGGGTACATTCTCGAAACAACGTCAAATCCGTAAATTCTGCTCGAGCACGCGCCCTCATAGTGAACGGGAATCGTCGTGCCTTCTGACTTTAAATACTCATAGCATTTTATATGATTTTTAAGCCATCCCGATTCGTTGCCGAGAGACCACATCGTTATGCTCGGGTGGTTTTTATCTCTTTCGTACATTCTGTGAACTCTGTCGAGATAGTGCTCTTTCCATTTTAAATTATCGCTTATTGCATTGGGGTCACCGCAGTTGTCCTCAATGCCGTGTGTTTCAATGTCGGCTTCATCGATAACATATAATCCGTAAATATCGCACAGCGTGAGCATAATGGGGTCGGGGGGATAGTGTGAAGTTCTGACTGCGTTTACGTTAAACTCCTTCATAAGTTTAATGTCGCGCAGATAATCCTCATGCGTCATGCAGTAACCGCGTACGGGGTGAGTATCGTGATGATTTACGCCTTTGAATTTAATTAGTTTATCGTTGAATTTAAATAAGTCTGTATCTATTTCAATATGTTTGAATCCTACGATATGGCGTACGGTTTCTGTTTCTTCCGAGTCTTTTTTCAGTGTAATGTAAAGCTCGTAAACCGAGGGGATTTCTGCGTTCCACTCTTTAATATTGCTTAATTCAAAATTAAACGAAACGTTGTTATCAGTTCTAGCTGTAGTCGAATAAACGGTATCATCTTTATCGAATAATTTAACGTCAAGAGAGTATGAATCCGTTTCTCCCGCAACTTTTACGTTAAGAGCGCACTTATAGCTTTCTCCGTCTTTTTTATAATCGAAATGAAAATCCTCAATGTGTGTTTTATCGCGTTTTGTTAAAAGAACATCCCTTACGATTCCGTTCTCCCTGAACATATCCTGAGCCTCGAGATACGAACCGGTGCACCATCTGTAACTAAGCGCGATAAGTTCGTTTTCACCCTCGGTCAGATACTCGGTAATATCGTACTCGCTCGTGTTGTGCGTGCCCTCCGAGTAGCCGACGTAACTTCCGTTTATATACAGTTCGAGATTATTTGCAGTGCCGAGGAATGTAAGAATGTACTGCTTTGACATGTCGGATATTTCGAATCTTTTTCTGTAAATACCCGCAGGCATATCCTCGGGGAGAGTCGGGCAGACAGTTGTAAACTCATATTTCCAGTTTAAGTATACGGGTTCAAGATAGCCCGTTCTCTGCCAGACGGACGGAACTTTAATACTGTCAAATTTAACTCTCGACGAATCGAAAACGTCGGGAACCTTTGCGCAGTGTCTGTAGAACTTAAAATCCCAGTCTCCTGAGAGTACCGTGACCTCGTCCGAAGAATAACGTTCGTTTAAAACGTCGGTATTTTTTAACTTGTCAAACGACGAATAAGGTATAAAATAAGTTCTTGCACCGAGAATATTGTCTTTAAATATTTTTACATCTCTGTAATTTGTTTTTTTCAGTTTGTATTTCAATTTGGTACCCTCCGATATTATAAAATAATGTCGAATAAAGTATATCATGAGTTTACGTTTATATCAACAATTCGGATTGAAATTAATATTATTTTCTGTTATAATTATTCTATAATTTACGAACGGAAAAAATTTAATGGATAAATATAAGAAAAAGAATGTAAAAAAATCGTTCTGTCCCGCCGCCGGAAAATGCGGAGGATGTCAGCTGCAGAATATGAGTTACGAGCGTCAATTGGCTTTTAAACAGGCTAAGGTCGTTTCTCTGCTGGGCAAATATGCTCACGTTAACGATATAATAGGCATGGATAATCCCGTAAAGTACAGAAACAAAGTGCAGTCTGCGTTCGGCGTTACTCGTTCGGGGAAAATTATATCCGGCGTGTATCAGTCGAGTACTCATAATATCGTTTCTATAGATTCGTGTATGCTTGAAAACGAAACAGCGGACAGCATAGTCGTTGATATCAGAAAACTTATGCCGTCGTTTAAATTAACGGCGTACGATGAGAGAAGAGAGCGCGGTTTTCTCCGACATGTATTAGTAAGAACCGGGCGCGTCAGCGGGGAGGTCATGGTTGTTCTCGTTACTGCCGGACAGCGGTTCCCGTCTAAAAACAATTTTATTAAAGCTCTGCTTGAACTTCACCCCGAGATTACGACGATAGTACAGAACATAAACGATAAATTCACGAGCATGGTTTTAGGCGATAAACAGATTGTTTTGTACGGAAACGGGTACATTACCGACGATCTTTGTTCTCTGACGTTCAGAATCTCGCCTAAGTCGTTTTATCAGATAAATCCCGAGCAGACTCAGAAACTTTATAATAAGGCTATGGAATTTGCCGGTTTAAATGAAAATGAGACTGTACTCGACGCATACAGCGGTATAGGTACTATCGGACTCTATGCTTCAAAAAACGCTAAAAAAGTAATATGTGTTGAGAATAATCCCGAAGCCGTCCGCGACGCTAAAATCAACGCAAAGCTAAATAATATAGAAAACGCTCAGTTTTACTGTATGGACGCGGGCGAATTTATGACTCAGCTTGCAAAAGAGAACGAACATATTGACGTTGTCTTTACCGACCCGCCGAGAGCCGGATGCAGTAAGGAATTTTTAAACAGCCTGTGCGAGCTGTCGCCCGATAAGATCGTTTATATTTCGTGTAATCCCGAAACTCAGGCTCGAGATGTTTTTTATCTTACAAAACGCGAATATAAAGTAAGGAAAATTCAACCTTTTGACCAGTTTCCCTACACTTCACATATTGAAAACATCGTGATGCTCTCTAAATCAAAGGAGACGAAGACAAATGAAAAATAAAACGTTCCCGCTGTGGGAAAACGACGTCCCTTTCTATAATAAAAAATACGGAGATTTTAAACCCGAACTTGTCGATTATAATTTAAATAACGGAAATCGCCGACCGTGCTTTATCGTTATTCCCGGCGGCGGGTACTCAATGCGAGCGGAAGACCACGAGGGGGAGGTTATCTGCAAAGAATTTAATAAACTTAATGTTTCGGCATATATGCTCCGTTACCGCGTTCACCCTTATTCGAAACCGTGTCAGGAGACGGATTT
>DJEG01000038.1:17655-22033 GCA_002431305.1 Ruminococcaceae bacterium UBA5904
CTATACGGCTTATCAGATATAATGCGGACAGTTTAAACATTGACCCCGGAAAAATAGGAATTCTCGGTTTCAGTGCGGGCGGACATCTAGCGTGCATGGGCGGACTGAGATTTAACTGCGGTGAGGACGAAATACACGACGAAATTGATTCCGTCAGCGCAAGACCCGACGCGGTTTGTTCGTGTTATGCCGTCGCCTCGCTCGACGGTGAGATTACGCATTGGGGGACGAGAAATAATTTTTTAGGCGATGACGCACAGAATGATGAGATTGCAAAAAAGTATTCGTCCGAAAATATTGTCCCCGAAGACGCTCCTCCGTTTTTTATATGGCATACAGAGGAGGACAGAAGCGTTAATTTTAAAAATTCAATGCGCCTGGCACTGGCATTGAGCGAAAAAAATATACCGTTTGAATTAAATATATTCCCATATGGAAATCACGGACTGGGGCTTGCGGAGAATACGCCTCTTGCACGCTCATGGTGGGCGAGGTTTTCGTCGTGGCTTAAAGAATTCGGTTTTTGAAAGGACTGTATAAATTATGATAAATCCTGCTTTAAGATTCAGATTTACAAAAGATAATACCGATTATGAGACGGATGTTTTAAATCACGAGTCGTACGATATTGAACTCGGTATTACCGACGAGTCGATTAAGGCTGTTCTGACTCCGAAATGCGATATGGTATTGGGCGAGGCAAGACTGTCGTTTAATTATGATTATAGTAACGGACTGTTTTTTGCCAACGGCTATCAGTCTTGGTCGACGTCAAAAGAATACTCAAAATATGAAAAAATGACGGGTGTTACTCCGCTTGCGTTTTTGTCTTCGCTTAAAAATCTTGCGGGCATATCTTCAGACTGTCGATTCTGCGACGATATAAAATCGGCGGGAGTTTTTTGCAGTCACTGTTATACTTATATAAGACATGGCGGCGATATCGATTTTTTCGGCTCGCTTTCGGAGAAGAACGGATTTACCGTATTCTATGCCGATATGAATTTAAATACACTCGAAATCGCGAAGGATGCATCAGGCGCGTCGCTTAAAAACGGTGAAAAATATACATTGTTTGATATAGCCGTTATTAAGGGTAAATACGACGATGTTTTTGATAAATATTTCGATTTATTCGGTGTTCTTGCGCCCAGGGTTTCACACATGGCGGGTTATACGTCGTGGTACAATTATTTTCAGAAAATAAACGAGGACATTATTCTGCGTGACCTTAACGCTCTCGACAGCGTAAAGGACAGCGTAAACGTTTTTCAGATAGACGACGGATATGAAACGTTTGTCGGCGACTGGCTTGACCCTAACCCCGAAAAATTCCCTCACGGCATGGGATATATAGCAGACGAAATTCATAAAAAAGGATATAAAGCCGGAATTTGGCTTGCGCCTTTTAATGTTCAGATTAAGTCGAGAATATATAAAGAGCATCCCGACTGGGTTATAAAAGACGCAGACGGCAAGCCTTTGCTCGGCTGTCCGGGCTGGGGCGGAGCATATACGCTTGATATTTATAATGAAGAATCGCGCGACTATATCAAGACCTTCTTTAATGTTGTATTAAACGACTGGGGCTATGATATGGTTAAACTCGATTTCCTTTACTCGCAGTGTCTTTACCCGAGAAACGGCAAGTCGAGAGGTACAATAATGTGTGAAGCTATGGCGTTTTTACGAGAGTGCTGCGGTGAAAAGATTATTCTTGGCTGCGGAGTTCCGCTCGGCGCGGCATTCGGATATGTTGACGCGTGCAGAATCGGATGCGATGTCGATTTGAAATACAGCGGAAAATACTATAATAAACTCGGTATTAACAGTGAGATTCCCTCCGCACAGAATTCGATTATAAACGCTATGTACCGCCGTCATTTAAACGGACGCGCGTTCTGCAGTGACCCCGATGTATTCTTCTTAAGATATTCAAATCTTAAATTTAATATGAATCAGAAAATCCTTTTGGGCGGAATCAATCATATATTCGGAGGCGTTCTCTTTGTTTCCGATAATGCAGGTGAATACGTCGAGTCGGATATTAAAGCGCTTAAATTGTTCTTTTCTGAGAATAAGGATATTAAGGTGCTCTCTGTTGACCGTGCAGTTGGGGATAAATATGTTATCCGCATTGAAAAAGACGGTAAAAAGGACGTTATTTGGTTCTGTCTTAATAATGGATTCGGCAATATGAATACGGTTCTCGGACTTTCGACAAACAGATAAGCGGATGAAAAAGATTGCTATTTTTCAAAAAGACCTTGATATAGGCGGAATCCAGCGTTCGCTTTTAAATTTTGTTACCAATATGGATTTGTCGGCATATGAGGTTGACTTATTTCTTTTTAAAGAGCCGACGATTTGTACGCTTGATGATTTAAAGGGGATAAACGTTACCGTTTTAAAGCCTTTATTCTATTTTAACAGAGTAGTGAAGTTTGACATTCTTTTAAAAATGTGCAGTTTTAATCTGCCGGATAAGGAATATGACCTTGCGATTGATTTTAACAGCTATTCGAACGAGTGTGCGCTGTGCGCGGTCAAGATTAAGGCAAAAAAACGCGTTATGTGGATTCACAACGACCTTGTTATCGAGTATAAGGAGAATCGGAAATACAGAATTCTCTTTTCAGCATTTAAGGGCAAGTATAAATATTTTGATGAATTTGTTGCGGTTTCGCGCGGAATTGTCGCACCGTTCAGAAAACAGACGGGGATAGGAAACGACGTCAGGATAAGGGTTATTCCAAATACCATAAACACGCAGATGCTCTTTAAAAAAGCGTCCGAAGCCGTCGACTTTACCGTTGACTCAAGCAAGGTGAATTTTGTATTTGTCGGCAGATTTACGAAGCAGAAGGGTATTGATTTACTGCTTGATTATTTTGCCGAAGCTCTTTCGTACAGAACGGATATACATTTATATCTGCTGGGCGACGGTCCCGAAAGAATTGCGGTTGAACAGCAGATAGCCTCTCTTAAAATCGGCGAAAACGTCACGCTCGTCGGAAGCGTCGAAAATCCGTATCCGTATATGGATAAAATGGACGCGCTGGTGCTCACGTCCCGCCATGAGGGGCAGGGCATGGTTCTGTGGGAGGCTAAGGCTCTCGGACTTGATATTATATTTTCAAAAAACCTTGAAAAATATAATGATTCTCTTGTCGGCAAGCGCGATATCGCAAAGAGCATTGTTTTAGAACAGAAACACACTAAGTCAAGAAACATGCTTGACAGGTATAATTTAAAAATAAAAAACAGTCTTTACGAACTGTTTGACAGGTAAGCTATGGCAGAGTATAAATTCAGCGTAATAATCCCGGCATATAACTGCGCCGATACTATAAAAAATGCCGTCGATTCGGTATTAAATCAAAGCTGTGATAACATTGAAATGATAATAGTAAACGACGGCTCGACAGATTCTACAGCGGATGTTTTAAATGAAATAAGTATGTCGGACGGCAGAGTTAAAGTATTTTATCAGAAAAACTCCGGTCCTGCCGAAGCGCGAAATTTCGGCATTAAAAATTCGTCGGGAGACTATGTTTTATTTCTCGATTCCGATGATAAATTTACTGAGGGAGCGTTTGCGAAAATAAACGGGTATTTAAACGATAATGAAACTCAAATGCTGATTTTCGGTTTCTCGCAGATTTTTACGGATTCTGGCAAAAGGAAAAATTACTGTTTTGACTCAATGTATGCCGAAAACTTATCGGATATCGGCGATAGATTCGGTGCGCTGTACCGTTCGGATGTGTTAAACCAGGTATGGAACAAGGCGTTTTTAAGAAAAATGCTGATTGAAAACAATATCACATTTCCCGACTTGAAATACGGCGAGGACAGAATTTTCTGTGCCCGGTGTTTAAAACACGCACGGGGAATAAAAATTACGGACGAGATATTATACGATTATATAATAGACTCGTCATTGAGCCTCATTTCCGGGTGGTATGATAAAAAGTTTTACGCCTGCAATGAGATATACAGAGAGTTTTCAACGCTTTCAGATATGTGCGGAATACAAAACGATAAGCGCGATATAAAATATATGTATATGAAATCCGTTTTGTCGTGCCTTACCGTGCTGTATTCAAAAAAATGCAAATTGTCAAAGAGCGAGAAAAGAAAAGAGAACGAAAAGATTATTTCTTCCGATGAAATTTCCCGCGTTCTCGATATTAAATCCGATAATCCGAAAGACGAGATTATCAGAAGAATACTTACTTCAAAAAATTCTGCACTCAGCGCAATGCTTGCAAAAACGGTTGTGTTTGTACAGGAAAACATGACGTCCTTGTTCTTAAAACTTAAAAGCTGAAAACCCGCGGTAACCCCGCGGATTTTTTTGTGCAGAAGAGGGGGG
>DJEG01000001.1 GCA_002431305.1 Ruminococcaceae bacterium UBA5904
GTTTGTTTCTTTCGTATCCGTTTCGACGGATTCTGCGGTTTCTTCTGTTTTTGCAGGCTCAATTTTTATTTTGGTATTTAATTCTTCATCATGTTTGTCGTTTCCGACGGCTGAATCCGTATCGGGTTTAGCGTCTGCTACGGGTTTTAACGAAAAGAGTTTTTTGTAAAACAGTCCGTGGTCTGAATACGCATATAAATTAAGTGCCGTCCGGCACTGAGCAAGCGCCGTCAATTTAAACGGCACCGATACTTTTTCGGCATATACCGGGACGAGCGGAACATATGTATTTTTAGCTTTGTCAATTTCGTCTCTGAGTACTTCGGAATTTATATTATCCTTTGAAATAACTGCAATAAGACAGCCGGATTTTTCGCCCGCATCTCCGGAAATTTCGCTTTTACAGTCTCTGCCTTTGACATAATATCCGCGTTGTTTTAATTGAGATATAAGCTCGGAGACAAAGTCGGAATGCTTTGAAGAATATACGATGTATACATATTTTTTTCTGTCAGCGTCTGTCATAAAAATAACCCCCGTTTACTGTATGATAACATACGCGTCTGAAAAGTGCAATTAAAAAGAAAAATCACGAAAATATATTGACATGAAAAAGGGGAGGAATTTTCTCGTTGTCGACGACGGGCGGATTGCAGAATCGGGAACTCATGACGAACTTATGAAAAACGACGGCATATATAAACGTTTTGTTGCAGTGCGCGAAAAGGCGGAGGGCTGGAGAATAGAATAATTTTTTTACGGGCGGAAAAAACCGAATTCTCCGCCCGTAACTTTTATATAAAAATATAAAAAAGCGGTTGCATTAATAAATGTTTCTGTTATAATGTAATCGACCGAGTTTTTCGGTGTAAAACAAAAAATCAGGGAGGATTTCGGATTATATTTCCGAAATACAGAAAAATGAGTAAACTTGAAGAAAATTATACCGGCATTTATTCTTTGATGCTGACTCCTTATAAAGAGGATTTAAGCGTAGATTATGATGCATATGAGAAATATGCCGACTGGCAGGTTTCGCAGGGCGTAGGTCATCTTTTTGCAGTCTGCGGAAGCTCGGAAATGGGCGCCCTCACTCTTGATGAGAGAGTTAAGCTCGCTTCTCTTACCGTAAAGCATAAAGGCGATACAACCGTCGTAGCTACGGCTAATATGGAGCCGTCGTGGTTCGCACAGGTCGAGGAAGTCAAGAGAATGGAGCAGACCGGCGTTGACGGTCTCGTTTTCACGACAAAAGGATACGGCAATGATGAAGAAAGACTTGTTTCTTACATAAGCGAACTTAAACAGAACACTTCACTGCCGGTATTTATGTATGAATTCCCCGGATTCCCGAACTGCCATATAAGCGGTGAATGCTACGGCAGACTCGTTAAGGAGTGCGGTATTTACGGCATTAAGGACACTACCTGTACAGTAGACGGTATTAAATCGAAAATAGATAATAAGGGCGATTCCTGCGTTATTCAGGCTAACATGCCCTATCTTTTCGAGGCGTTCAAAATGGGCGCGAGAGGCGTTATGGCAACTCCGACCTCATGCGGCGGCGCGTTCTTCCAGAGATTCTACGACGCATTTGTCAGCGGAGACATGGCTCTTGCCGAGAAGCGTTTTAATGAGATAACTCTTCTTGACTGCGCTATCGACAGCGGATTTAACTGCTCGGCAAAATATCTCGTTCAGCTTCAGGGCGTTGACAGCATGAAGCCCAGGAACAGAGGCGGACAGAAACTCTCCGGCGCGAGAATGGAAAGTCTTAAATCGTTCCATAACTGGTGCGTTGCAGAAGGACTTATGAAGTAATAAGTCAAGAGCGATTGACAATTATTTTATCCTATGATATAATTTAATAAACATATACGAACGGGGAGGGTAACGTTAGATGAAGCATATTAATACTATCGAGACTCGCAATCTTTGCGACAGCGCAAAGAACGGCGGCTGCGGTGAGTGTCAGACTTCCTGCCAGTCGGCATGCAAGACAAGCTGCGGTATCGCTAACCAGGCTTGCGAGAATAAGGAAAGCAAATAAAAATTTGAGGCTGTCACATGATGCGACAGCCCATTTTTTTGAGAGGATTAATGCCTGATGATACATCAATATAAATTCGGCGGTTACAATATAGTTCTCGATATCTGTTCGGGAAGCGTGCACGCCGTTGACGATATGGCTTACGACATGATAGCCGATTATCAGAATACCGATAAACAGTTACTTATTGAAAAAACCGCGTTAAAATACCCCGATGAACCTTTATCGGATATAGAGGAATGCTATGAACAGATAACCGAGCTTAAAAACGCGGGCAAGCTCTTTACAGAGGATACGTTTAAGCCGATGGCGGGCGTTCTTAAGGCTAAGACATCCGGCGTAATTAAGGCTTTGTGTCTGCATATAGCGCATACGTGCAACTTAAACTGCTCGTATTGTTTTGCAAGTCAGGGCAAGTATCACGGCGAAAGAGCACTGATGAGCTATGAGGTCGGAAAGCGCGCTTTGGATTTCCTTGTTGAAAATTCGGGTTCGAGACATAATCTCGAGGTTGATTTCTTCGGCGGGGAGCCGTTGATGAATTTCGATGTCGTTAAAAAGCTCGTTGAGTATGCAAGAAGCATTGAGAAAGAAAAGAATAAGCATTTCCGTTTCACTCTTACGACAAACGGCGTTCTTGTCGACGACGACGTTATTGATTTTGCGAATAAAGAGATGAGCAACGTCGTTTTAAGCCTCGACGGCAGAAAAGAAGTTCACGACCGTTACCGCGTCGATTATGCGGGAAACGGAAGCTGGGAGAAGATAGTTCCTAAATTTCAGAAGTTCGTTAAGGAACGCGGGGATAAGGATTATTACATGCGCGGTACGTTCACGCATGCCAATCCCGATTTCCTCGAGGATATAAAGACTATGCTTGATTTGGGCTTTACACAGCTCAGTATGGAGCCTGTCGTCGCAGCAGCGGACGACCCTTCCGCACTTACAGAGGATGATAAACCAATTGTCGAAAATCAGTATGAAGAGCTTGCAAAGCTTATGCTCAAACGCGATAAGGAGGGCAGACCGTTTACATTCTATCACTATATGATAGATTTAAAGGGCGGTCCGTGTATTTATAAAAGAATATCAGGATGCGGTTCCGGAACGGAATACATGGCTGTTACTCCATGGGGCGATTTATACCCGTGTCATCAATTTGTAGGCGACGAAAAATTTAAGCTCGGTGATATCTATAACGGAGTTACTAATAAATCAATTCAAAATGAATTTGCATCCTGCAACGTTTACGCACGTCCCGACTGTGCAGACTGCTGGGCTAAGCTTTACTGCTCTGGCGGATGCGCCGCAAACGCATACCACGCGGCGGGAAGCGTTACGGGCGTATATAAATACGGATGCGACTTGTTCAGAAAACGTATGGAATGTGCGATTGCCGTCGCTGTTGCAAGAGAAATAGGGGAGTAAAATGAACGCTCCGATCGTTGAATTTGTAAAACGTTACTGTGAAGATAATAATGTAAGATTTCACATGCCGGGACATAAGGGAGTATCTGTTCTCGGTTTTGAAAAATACGATATAACGGAGATTGACGGCGCGGACGAGCTTTTTGCTCCCGACGGAATAATAGCGGAAAGTCAAAAGAACGCGTCCGAAGTTTTCGGATGTCCGACGTTTTACTCCGCCGGAGGTTCGACGCTGTGCATACAGGCTATGGTTTATCTTACCGCGCTGTATGCGCGCTCAAATTCCCGACAGCCTTTGATTTTTGCGGCGAGAAACGCTCACCGCTCGTTTGTGAACGCCGCCGCTCTTACGTCGACGGATATTAAGTGGCTTTATCCGAGCAACAAATCGTCATATTATTCATGCGTGCTGACGGCTTCCGAAATAGAAAACGCGATAATCGAAAACGAAAAGAAGCCCGACGCGGTATATATTACGAGTCCCGATTACCTCGGAAATATTGCCGATATCCGTTCGATATCCGCTGTCTGCAGAAAGCACGGCGTACATTTGCTCGTAGATAACGCGCACGGTGCGTATCTTAAATTTTTGCCGGAGAGTCTGCACCCGACCGATCTCGGCGCCGACATGTGCTGTGATTCGGCTCATAAGACTCTGCCCGTTATCACCGGAGGCGCATATCTTCATATATCGAAAAAAACACCTTCGTTTTTTGCTGAGAATGCAAATAAGGCTCTTGCGCTTTTCGGCTCGAGCAGTCCGTCATATCTTATATTGCAGTCGCTTGACAATTTCAATACAATTTACGGCGATTATAAAAAATCGCTGGAGTCGTTTATTCCTGCCGTTTATAAATTAAAAATCGAATGTGTTTCGTACGGGTATAATGTTATTTCATCCGAGAGCATTAAACTCTCAGTATCGGCTGAGGATATCGGTTATACCGGAGATGAACTTGCGTCGGACGCCGTTGACGCGGGAATTGTTCCCGAGTTTTTTGATAGGGATAACGTTGTTTTCATGCTGTCGCCGTATAACGGAATTGAATCCGTACAGCGTGCCGAAGATTTTCTTTTATCTCGTGAAAAGAAAACTCCCGTTAAAAACGAACAGCCCGAAATTCCGAGACCGTCTGTTAAAATGAAGCCGTGCGAGGTTATATATGCTCAGAGCGAAATTCTGCCGGTTGACGAGTGTGATGGACGTATATGCGCGTATTCGGTTGTCGGATGTCCGCCCGCCGTTCCCATAGCCGTATGCGGTGAGGTAATAGACCGCGGGGTTATCGAGTGTCTTAAGTATTACGGAAATACAACATGCTGTGTTGTAAAAAACAGAAGATAATTTTTAAACTGACAAATATCGTTCGAGATAATCGGACGGTATTTTTTTTATATATTTTGATTCAAATAAAAAAACTTGAAATATGCCGTAATGTATTGTAAAATGTGTTTTAGCAATGACACGGAGGGTTTGTTATGAAAAAAATAGGTGTTGCCGTAGTCGGTTACGGCGGTATGGGCGGTTATCATGCCGATAAAATCAGCAAAATGGAGAAGTTCGAGCTTCTCGGCGTTTATGATATAAATGACGAAAGACGCAGGGTTGCCGACGAAAAAGGATTTTATTTTTATAATTCGTTTGAGGATGTTCTCAATGACGAACGTGTAGAACTTATCGTCTGTGCGGCGTTTAACGATTGTCATAAGGATATTGCGATAAGAGCCATGAGAGCCGGAAAGAATATTATTTCCGAAAAGCCCGTAACTCTTTGCAGTGAAGATCTCGAGGAAATGATTGCGGTTTCAAATGAAACGGGCATGCTTTTCACCGTTCATCAGAACAGACGCTGGGACAACGATTACAGAACGATTAAAAATGTTTATGATAAAGGCGAATTAGGCAAAGTTCACGCGATTGATTCCAAGGTTTACGGTTCGCGCGGTATTCCCGGAGACTGGCGCAGAGAGAAACAGCACGGCGGCGGAATGGTTCTCGACTGGGGTGTTCATCTTCTCGACCAGATTCTTATGCTCAATGAGAATAAAAAGATGGTAAGCGTGTATGCGACGGTAACGAACGTTACGAACGACGAGGTTGACGACGGATTCAGAGCCGTTATAAAATTCGAGGACGGTCCCGAGTGTCTTGTCGAGGTGTTTACAAACAACTTTATCGAGGCTCCGAGATGGTATATGGCGGGTGAGAACGGCACCGCGATTGTTGAGGACTGGGATCTTAACGGTAAGATAGTCAAGATTAAAGACTGGGATAAGATAGACGCCGTACCGATTCAGGCTGGCGCAGGTATTACAAAAACCATGGCTCCGAGAACAGACGACACGATTAAGGAATTTCCGCTTGAAAAGATCTACGTCGACTGGACGGATTATTATTCGAATATTTACGACGTTATAAGAAACGGCGCGAAGCCTTTGATTACGCATGACCAGCAGCGCAGACTTATGAAGTTAATGGAAGCTATATTTGAGTCGGCAGAAAAGAACAAAGTTATTTATTTTTAAAATTTGAATATAAAAACGGCGGTTTCCGATTGTTTACGAAAACCGCTGTTTTGTTATTGTTTTTGCAGATTATTTAATTCTTGATTCTGCCGAAGTCAGCGTATTTTTAAGAAGCATCGTTATTGTCATGGGACCGACTCCGCCGGGAACCGGCGTTATCCATGATGCTTTTTTCGATACGTTTTCAAAATCAACGTCACCGCAAAGTTTACCCTGTGCGTTTCTGTTCATTCCCACGTCGATAATGACCGCGCCGTCGGAAACCATATCTTCGGTTAAGAATTTTTCTTTTCCGACCGCGGCAACGATTACATCGGCTTTTTTCGTAAAGTCAGCAATATTTTTTGTTTTCGAATGGCATATTGTAACTGTCGCATTGCTTTGAAGCAGGAGCATAGCCATGGGCTTGCCGACAATGTTGCTTCTGCCGATTACGACGCAGTTTTTGCCTGAAACGTCGATATTACAGTATTTGAGCATCTCCATAATCCCCGCAGGAGTGCAGGGGAGAAACTTCTGATTTCCGATAAACAGCCGTCCGCAGTTTACCGGATGAAACGCGTCTACGTCCTTATCGGGAGAAATTGCGTTAAGCACTGCGTTTTCGTCAATTGAATGGGGGAGGGGGAGCTGACAGAGTATACCGTCGACGTTGTTATCATTATTGAGTTTATCAATAAGTTCGAGCAGTTCGTTTGTCGTAGTCTCTTCTTTCAACGCGTATTCGTATGAGTTGAAACCGACCTGTTCGCACGCCTTTTTCTTATTGTTAACATATACCCTTGACGCAGAATTGTTTCCGACTATTATAACGGCAAGTCCCGGAGTTATGCCTTTTTTCTTTAATTCATCCGTTTCGCTTTTGATTTTTTTACGAACGCTTGAAGAGATTGCTTTTCCGTCAATCAGACTGTACATTGCCGTCGTCTCCTCTGTCTTCATTATCGGCAGATTCTTCTTTGTTTTTTGTCTCAGAATTATCTTTTCCGAACGGAACTGCCGTGATTATTCCGTCGCCCATGTCGCCTAATTCGATAGGCTGCGGATTTTTTGCATACTTAACGAGCTTTACAACGAGCAAAACGGAGCATACAGCGACGAGTATTAAAGACAAAAGCTGAGAAGCTCTTAAGTTTCCTACGATGTAGAGGCTGTCCGTTCGCAGTCCTTCGATAATCGTTCTGCCTATGCCGTACCAGATTCCATAGCATAAAAACAGCTGCCCCGAGAATTTACGCGCTTTTTTGAGAATTACATAAAGAATTATAAATCCGACTATACACCATATCGATTCATATAAAAATGTCGGGTGCACAGGCTTGAACGGGTCGACTCCGGGGAGTGAACTCTGATTTCTAATAATATACGAACAGATTTTTTCACTGTACATGCCCCACGGGAGATCGGTATTCGTGCCGAACGCCTCCTGATTTGCGAAGTTGCCCCATCTGCCGATTCCCTGCCCGATGAGCAGGCTCATTCCGGCAAGGTCAAGCAGATTATAAAAGTTGAGCTTTATAATTTTACATGTGATAAACGCTGCCAGCAGTCCGCCGATTATACCGCCGTATATCGCAAGACCGCCTTCCCATATCTTAAACACGTCGGCGAAATTATTTTTATAATCGTCCCACGAAAATATTACATAGTAAACTCTCGCGCCGATTATACCGCCGAGCATGCCGTATATGAGCACGTCAACCATTTTTTCAAGGCTCATTTTCCACGTGTATGCGATTCTTCCGCCGAACAGAACGGCAAGCAGAAGACCGAACGCAATAATTACGCCGTACCATTTGATGCTGAACATGTGTCCGAACATGCTGAATTCGCAGAATACGGACGAAACGTTGAACGCCTTGTCGAGAGCGGTAAACGTAACCTCTGTTGTATTTTGAAAAAATTTCATATTGATTCTCCTTTTAAGAAAAACCGTTGATAGAAATAAGAATAAAAAAGGGACTGTTTCCATTCAGATGCAGAAAGCGTTTTCTTTGGCTTAACGCTGTAAAGTTTCAGAAACTGCGGAGTTCTGCATGAATTAGTTAAATAAAAAAGCTATAACAACTTTTATATGACGTTATAGCTTTTATATTATTTATCCCTCGTAGTCGTCCTCGTTTTCCCAGTTGTGCCAGATAGCCTGAATGTCGTCGTTATCCTCGAACATTTCAATCATCTTGCCCATATTCTTAATCGAATCCGGGTCGTCAAGACGTGTATATGTAGTGGGAATGTATGCGGCCTCTGCCGAAACCGAAGTGTAGCCCGCCGCCGAAAGCGCGTCCTCAACGGTTCCTACGTCGTGTACGCCTGTTCTGATTTCATAAACGTCCTCGTCGTCGGAGATGAAGTCCTCAGCGCCCGCTTCGAGAGCCGCTTCCATGAGAGCGTCCTCGTCAACGTCCTCTTTCTCAATGAGAATCTGACCCTTATGTTCGAACATGAACATAACACATCCGCTTGTACCCATATTTCCGCCGTATTTATCAAAATAATGACGAACGTCGCCCGCTGTACGGTTGCGGTTGTCGGTAAGAGCCTCAACTACGACTGCGATGCCGTTGGGACCGTAGCCTTCGTACACGATCTCTTCGAAATTGTCCGCGTTTGCGTCACCCGCGGCTTTTTTGATTATTCTGTCAATGTTATCGTTGGGGACGTTGGCAGCCTTTGCCTTTGCAATAACGTCCTTGAGTTTTGAGTTGCCCGCGGGGTCGGGACCGCCCTGCTTAACGGCAACGGCAATCTCTCTGCCTATCTTAGTAAACACCTTAGCTCTGGCGTTATCTGTTTTTTCTTTCTTCCTCTTAATGGTACTCCATTTGGAATGTCCTGACATTAATATCATCCTTTATAATAGAATTACCTGTATATTTTATCACTTTTTTATTTTTACGTCAACAGATTAATTATGTCACATTCGGCAATTCGCCTTGATTTTTTTATTTATACAATGTATAATATACACAGTAATTTAAGCGGGAGGCTTTTTAATGGCTCATAAAAACAGGAAATCGAAGTTTCTTCCCTCTGTAATAAAAACAGCCGTATTGGCAGGCGGAGCATATCTGCTTGTCGGAGAGGTCGTATATGAGGGAGTTTTAAATAAAAAATTTATAAACGCAAGAAAAAATAAATTCCGCGGTATTGAACCCGAACTTTCGAAGTATTATGACAGTCCCGACGAAATGAACGGCGCGGATGCGTGGTTTGTCGCCGAAAATCCGGAGGTAACACCTCTTGTAAAATCCGACGGCGAGACGATATATTCCAATATAATTCCCGCGAAAGAACCGAGTGATGTTTGGGCGATTGTCGTCCACGGTTATACGAGCTGTCCCAGAGGCATGGCTGCGCAGGCTAAGGGATTTCATGATATGGGGTATAACGTTCTTCTGCCTGTTCTGCGCGGACACTATATTGATGAGAACGAATACTGCTCGATGGGATATTACGATAAGGACTATATCGTTGCATGGATTGATTATATCCGCTCGATAAATGAGAATGCACAGATTATTTTGCTCGGCGTTTCAATGGGAAGCGCGACCGTTATGATGACAACGGGGGAGGCTCTTCCCGATAACGTCAAATGCGCGATAGCCGACTGCGGATATACGAGCTGCTGGGATGAATATAAAGAGCAGATAGGTGTGATGTTCCATCTGCCCGTATTTCCGTTTCTTTACGCTATGAATACAGTTTCAAAATTAAGAGGAAATTTTGATTTAAAGAAATGCTCTCCGGTCAGAGCAGTTGCAAGAAGTAAAACCCCCACGCTGTTTATTCACGGTGAGAAGGACGCTTTTGTTCCGTATCGAATGATGGACGAATTATATAATGCCTGCACTGCCGAGAAAGAAAAGCTGTCCGTGCCCGACGCAATGCACGCAGAGAGTGTAGATGTTCACCCCGAAATGTACTGGGATAAGGTTAAATCTTTTATCGGCAGATACATTAAATGAGCAGAATAAAAACTAAAACCCCGCGCCGAAAAACGGAACGGGGCATATTTTTTGCCGAATTACTGCTGTGTAAACAGGTTTACAAGAGACGAAACCTTCGTAAATGAATCAATACTTACGGGGTCGGGAATTATATCAAGGAACGAATCGACATAAAATACGAGCTGTCTTGTGCTGTCGGTGTCGTAGAATTCAAGCGCGATAATATTTTTACCCGAAGAGTAAACGTACATGTTGCCGTATTCAGAGTCATATTTAGACTGAACGCAGGGCTGTGAATTGAAAGTTGATTCTTTCTCCGAATAATTGTCCATGTTGAGGTACGATGTGATATCTGCGGTATTGTTGACCGAAGACATAATATCGTCGAGGTTATAATCAGGCATATTCTGCGTGACAATACCCAAAGAGTTCAGCTGTGCGGTCATATCGTCGACAGCCTGCTGATTGATAAGAAGAATTTTATTAAGCTTCGTGTTTGCAAGATACGGGTTGCCGTCGTACATTATAACAGCCATGTTGTAGCCGTTTACAGATGTATTCATTCTGAAATTATCGCCGTCGACTATCATCTGAACGTTTGATTCGTTGCCGTCCGCCGAACGCATTTTACCCGAAATATAGAATTTCTTTGACATAAGTATATCAATGACATCCTGTGCAAGATATCCGGGTTTTTGAGTCGTTGTCTCAGGAACTTTTGTTGTCGGTGCGGATGTCATCGGCGCTGTAGTTGACGCGGCTGACGTTACCGCCGCCGGGGCGTTGTCATATGTGCTTTGTTCGTCAGCAGTTTTTGATTTTGAACATCCCGCAAAGCAGATAGCGGAGAACGAAACTGCCAGTGCAAGCGAAATTGACATAATTCTTTTCATTTAGGTTCCTCCTGTCGGATATTAAACAATTATATAGTAAAGTCATTTTATTAACGCAGTATTAAATAATTATGTTACTATTTTGCAGACGGTTTCGTTTTTATCATTGTTTTCAAAGTACACGGCACAGCCGGATATCTTGTCAAACAGTATCGATGATACGGAATCTGAGATTTGTTTTGTTTTGCCTGTTTTTGATATTTCAAAAAGCTGATTTTGGTTGTCGGCCGACATGTATAAAATCTTACTGCTGTCTGTAATGGCTTTAAACTTTACATTTTCTGCTGTAAAAAATGTTTTTTCACCTTTTGCGAACTCTGTTCCGCCTGATGAATTTGTAAAGCTGTAAAACTTTCCGTTTGCTGAAATTTCAAAATCGGATATTTCGTTTTTAATGCATATCGGGTCTTTTTTGTTCTTTATCATGTAAAGAGATTTTGATGAGTCTGTAAAGTAAAAATGCTTTAAATCATATGAAACTTTTACATTTGTAACGTCGTCTGAGATGTCGTTTCTCGCGCAGTTTGAGTCGATGTATGACAGCGTTTTCTGCTCTGTGAGATAATAGTACATATCGGTAAAATCGTCGGTCGGATATATTTTAACGCCGTGCTTTTCATTTGTAATAATCGGACTGCATCCTTCGTAAAAAACAGGGAATGCGTCGGTAAACGGATAGATAGGCTTTCTGACGGAACCGGAAAAACAGATATACGTTCCGCTGTCGGATGAAAAAATCATTTGAGTTAAATCCGAATTAAAACAGATGTTTGCATCCGAAATGTCGGAGATTTTATTTTTTTCTTTTCCGTCGGATGATACGGAGTAGAGCGTTTTAAAATCAGTATCGCATGCATAAACGGTCTTTGCATCATTTTCCGCTCCTATAGGAATAAGTCCCGTTCCGATTTCGGATACCGAGCCTTTTCTGTAACAGTAAAGACTCAGAGACAGACCCGCCTCGTCATAGGCTGAAAACACTGCGGTTTTTCCGTCGGGGGAGATGCAGTATTCGTCTGCGGACGAATAAATCGTGTTATCCGACTGCGAGGAGATAGAATTTAATTTGAGCGCGCCTTCTCTGTCTTTAAAAATGACCGAACTGCCGTCGGATGAAATTTTGAACGAAGACGAAACATTGTTGGTAATTCTGATAACTTTATTATTTCTAACGGCAAAAAGAGTATAAAACGAGGATGAATCGTCCTGAGAGTAGGTGAGAAAAACAGCGGTTTTGCCGTCTGAAGAGTAAACGGGTTCTCCCGACAGTTCACCCGGAGTATTGTCGGATATTATTCTGCCGTCTCTCGACACGTATGTGCATTTTTTCTGCGAATCCGAAAAGACGGTTATTTTCCCGTCCTGCGTTCCGGTGATTAATCCTTTCAGCGCAGTCAGCAGTAATACGCAGATTACGGCAAGAATAATTTTTACTGCCGGTTTCTTTATGATTTCGGATATGTATTTTCGCACAGTATTTGTCTTATTTGTTTTCTTCCTGTTGTTTTTTTCTTTTTCCATGTTCTTCACTCTCTTAATGATTCTTGAAGTTACCGTAGTATTATACAGTTATTTGTATGCCGATGTCAACCGACATATTCTTTGCATGAGTTTGTCGTAATTGTGAAATTTTATTTTAACTATTTACAAATACTTTTTTTTATATTAATATATATGTGTATGAAAACTCTTGAGACACGGAGGAATTTTTATGAAAATCACTAAAAAAGCATTAGCGATACTTTTATCAATACTGATGCTTACTGCCGTTATGCCGATAGCGGTATCGGCTGCGGGTGCTGTCGAGTACAGTGCGGACGGAATGAATTACAAAAATGCGTCGACTTTGGCTGACGCTTTTGCTTCGGTTTCTGACGGCGGTTTTGTTAAACTTAATGACAATATCACCGTTGACGGTACCGTTACTGTTGACAAAAACGTTACGCTTTTCGGTAACGGATTTACCGTAACGAGAGCGGACGGTTTTACGGACGCGGTATTTACGTCGGATTATACCGGTTCGGCGCCTGTAAAAGCGTTTTTCTACAACACCGTTGTTGACGGTAACAGAAATACCGTAGATGCAGAAGCGCCCCTTTTCGATATTAAGAGCGGTGAAATTCATTTTACTGCCGTTTCTCTTATCAATAACAAGTCGTCGGATCTCGGAGGCGGAGTAAAGGTAAGTACCGAAGCGGGTGATAAGACGGCTTCTCTTACTCTTGATTCTTCATCTAAGATTATCAACTGTTCATCTGTATACGGCGGAGCTGTCATAATCCTCAAAAACGGTGAGGTCACTTCAAACGGTGCGGTTTTTAAAGCCTGTGCTTCCTCGAACGACGGCGGCGCTGTCTGCCTCGCAAGACAGGGCGCAAAGATGACCTTGAATGCCGGCAGTATTACCGGCTGTTCGGCTCGGGGCTGGGGCGGAGCGGTTTCAAACGAAATCGGTACTCTCGTTCTTAACGGCGTAACCATAAAAGACAACTTTGTTTATAACGGCGGACTCGGCGGCGGAGTATTTGCAAACCAGTACAAAGCCGACGGTACAAACGATTCTTCTATAACTCTTGCAGGCGCGTGCGTTATTGCCGACAACTACTCGGTTGCTTCCGACGGAACGCATAACGCTTCAAACCTATACATTTATACTAACAACTCGGGCAATGATATTCCCAAGATAAAACTTGCCGATGACTTTGCTCCCTCTGCAAACGTAAGCATCACTGTTGACGATTCTTCCGTCAGCGCGGACGATTTTCTTACGGGAGATCTTTCAAAGATTCATAATAACCTCGTAAGCGATACAGAGGGTTATTTCTATTCCTACAACTCAGAGACCGGTTCTGCCGATTATAAGCAGGGTACAAAGATTACCCTTAATACTGCGGGCGGAACATGCGAGAGCAAGTTCGTATATGCCGATTCGGTATACGGCGATCTTCCAAAACCTTACAAACCGAACTACGCTTTTTCCGGCTGGTTCACGGCTTCTGTAGGAGGTACGGAAATTACCGCAGACACTCCGATAACTTCGGATTCACCCAGAACTCTTTATGCTCACTGGAACATTGCCGAGATTACTTATGTTAAAAACGGCAAAACATACGGTGCGATGACTCTTAACGAGGCTGTTGAAGAGGCTCAGGACGGCGGAATAATCACCCTTTTCAAGAATACCGCGATTTCCGAGACAGTTGAAGTCAATAAGAATATAGCAATCAAGAGCGCAAGCGACTCGAATATCAGTACGATTTCCCGTGCGGTTGGATTCAAGGGCTTAATGTTTACTTTCGGTACTCAGAATGAAAATCCGATAAACGTATCGTTAACTAATCTTATTATTGACGGCGCGTATGTTTATCCCGCAGGTACTGCCGATGAGGATAAACTTGCAGTTGAAACAGGCTCTGTTTTACAGATAAATAAAGCGATAGCCGATATTTCCGGCGTTACGATAAAAAACAATTACGCAGCTCGTTACTGCAGCGCAATCGTAGTTAATTCGGCTTCGGCAGACGTTACCATGGATTCGTCTTTAATCGAGTCTTGTACGTCTCCCTTCGGCGGAGCTGTAAATGTTGTTTCCGGTAAATTTACGTTAAGTAATTCTGAGATTAAATCCTGCTATGCTTCGCAGTCGGGCGGCGCAGTATATATTGACTCTGCGTCGGCAAACTGCATTCTTATCAACGATAAAATAACCGAATGCTCGGCAAGATTCTACGGCGGTGCGATTTATCACAACAGCGGCGCTCTTACAATTAGTTCGGCTGATATTAATTCCAACTTTGTTTCTTCAAACGGAAAAGGAGGCGCAGCTGCGGTAAATTCCTCAGCCTCATTTAATCTTAAAGGACTCGTAAATATCAGCGGAAACTACTGCGGTAAAATCGGTGACGATTCTTCATTTGAGCAGAATGTTTACCTTTTCGGCGATTCCAAGCTGACGGTATCGGGTGCGCTTGCCGTTAATTCCTCAATCGGTATTTCTTCCGATGCAGGATTCTCCGACGGTAAGACGATAAGCTGTATTGAAGTTGCAAACGGTGTTCCCGCGTCATCGGTTACCGGTGTATTCTTCACTGATACTGATAAACTTTATATATTCCCGCAAGGCAGCGGATTCGCAGTTTGGGAGGCTTACAAAGTAACGTTTGACCCCAATAAGAGCACATGCGACATTCCCTATATCATTGTACAGTCCGACGCTTTTCTCGGTGAACTTCCCGTTCCCGCAGACAGAGAGGGATTCACATTCGTAGGCTGGTTTGATTCTCCGAAATACGGCACGGGCAATCAGTATACGGAGAACTCGACGATAGACTCTGACATCACGCTTTATGCTCAGTGGAGCAACGATAATGCTCTTGACAACAATCCCCTCGCTGTTATCGGTCGTTTCTTTACAAGAATCGGCGAGATAATGAAGATAGTATTTAACTTTCTTAAAAATCTCTTCAGCGGCAGCGGCGGTATTGACGATATTATTACTAATAAATAAACCATAAAATAATAATTGAGGGGAACCGATGATTTATGTCGGTTCCCCGTTTTTAATTGTTGTATATTTGTTGCGTAGTTTTTAAATATTTAAATAATCTCGACATCGTTTATTTAATATGATAAAATCATTATATATAAAAAGAAAGGAAATGAAGAATTTGATGAGTAAACTGATTTCTATTCTTATGACTATTATAATGTTTTTGTTCCCGACGGCAAATATTCCGGAGGCGAACGTTGACAAAACTCAGTTTAATACCGATTATACTTATGTTCTTGTTCACGGTTTTGCCGGCTGGGGCGATTATAACTGGTATAATAAACTGCTTCCGTATTGGGGGGTACGAAACGGCGACCTTACAAAATATCTCGGAGCAAGAGGCTTTGACGTTCACGCCGCGACCGTTCCCCCGACCTCGAGCGCATGGGACAGAGCGTGCGAGCTTTATGCACAGCTTACCGGTACCGTAACCGACTACGGCAAGGCTCACAGCAAGGAGTGCAATCATGCAAGATACGGTAAGGATTATTCGGATTCTAGACTTATATCCGACTGGAGTGCGGACAAGAAAGTAAATCTTGTCGGTCATTCATTCGGAGGCGCAACCGTGCGCATGCTTGCATGGCTTATGGAGAACGGAAGCGAGGAGGAAATGAATTCGGGTTCGGATGTTTCCGAACTTTTCAAGGGCGGAAAAGGAGATTGGGTATACTCTGTTATAACGCTCGCGTCGCCTCACAACGGAACGTCAAGCTATGACGTTCAGCTTACGCTCGATAACGATCCGAACGCGACCGCACAGGAAAAGATGATAGCGAAAGTAATACTCGGTATATCCGATAAGCTTTCCGATGGCAGAGTTGAATCAGATACCGCAATTTATGAAATGCAGATAGATAACGCAATGGCTTTAAATCAAAAAGTCGGAACCGTTGACAGCGTTTATTATTTCTCATACGCATGCGACGGTACGGTTGTCGGTGAGGACGGAATCCGCCGTTCCGACGATGAGGTTTTAAGCGGTATGTATAAGATTTGTTCCGACAGAATCGTTAATTTCACAGGCGTTACTCCAAACGGATATGAAATCGATGAAAAGTGGCAGGCAAACGACGGTCTTGTAAATACATACTCCGCGCTCGCCCCGATAGGCGCACCGCGCGTTGAATTCGATATGGACAATATCAATCCCGGAATATGGAATGTTATGCCTGTTCAGAGGGGAAGCCACACGACACTCCAGGGCGGTATGACGGATTATTTCAATTCGAGACTGTTTTTTGTTGATTTGTTTTCAATGATAGATAAGCTTTAAAATAAAAAAGGCGGGTGGACTTATAATCCTCCGTCTTTTGTTTTATTCTGCCTCTATTCCCGCCGAAGTAAGCTCTTCTTTCGTAAGAGTGTTAAATGCCTTGAATACGGCGGGGGACTCTGTATGCTCGCCGAGCATTTTCTCCATCCATATCATGTCGTACCATGTGCCGAATTTATACCCGCTGAAATTGAATTTCCCGACGAGCGTATATCCGAGTTTTTTATGAAATTTAACACTGTCGAGCGTTAGGTGTTTGTCCTCTCCCCTCGGAACGCCGATACATGCGTTTAGGTTTAGAATATTCTGCATTTTTGCGGTCTTTTCGACGGCGTCATATAGTGCGCGTCCCGCTCCCGAGCGCCGTACATCCTGTTTTACGTAGATTGAGGTTTCTGCGGAGTGTATATATGCGTCTCTTTCCTTAAACGCACCCAAATATGCGTAGCCGATTATTTCACCGTTCCGCACGGCTTTTAAGTACGGATATTTTTTTAATGTGTTCATGATTCTGTTTTTGAATTCCGGTAAGCTCGGCACATTATATTCGAATGTAATCGCAGTAGTCTCTACGTACGGAGCGTATATTTTCAGCAGTTCTTCTGCGTCGGATTCGCTTACGGTTTTTATAATTATATCGTCTGTTTTCATTTTATTTGCCTCTTTAAAGTATATATGTAGATAATATACATCTTTTTACATTTCGGGTCAACAAAAAACGGCAAAAGAAATATTGAAAATTGAATTAAATTGTTATATATATATATACGAAAGGGTGATTTTTATGGCTGAATGGAATTCGGAAAAATATTTAAAATTCGAACGCGAACGTACTCAGCCTTCGCTTGACCTTATAAGCCGCCTTGATAAAACAGAACCGAAGAGAATTGTTGACCTCGGCTGCGGACCGGGAAACAGTACGCACGCTTT
>DJEG01000017.1:0-5275 GCA_002431305.1 Ruminococcaceae bacterium UBA5904
AACTGCTCCGCACCCAAAATACAGCGGATTGCGTCTATGGGGACGATTCTTTTGAGCAGGAATACTGGCGTATTTCAAGAAAAAAACCGTTCTCAGAGGCGTGAGACGGTGCGTTTTGGGCTTATGGGATTCGACTCTCTTTTGCTATATTTGATGAAATAATTTAAAGGGCGGTCGAAAATATGGACAGAAAAATCATAGTTGCCGGCGCGGGTCACGGCGGAATAGTAGCGGCTTACTATCTTGCGCTTGAGGGCTACGACGTTACCGTTTATGAAAAGGGCAAAAAGGGAAAACTCGGACTTAAGCAGACCGACTCCGTGCATCTCGACGGTTTCGAACTCTCCGGAATTCCCGTACCCGAGGATTATAAGGTTGTAAGAACCCCCATAACGTTCTGCGTTCCCGGTACGGATATTGAGCCGATAAGTCAGGTTCAGTCCGACGATTCATATACTGTTGAAATCGACAGAAACGCTTTATATAAACATCTTATCTCTCTCGCAGAGGACGCGGGAGCGAAATTCGTATATAACTGCGAGATTACGGAACCCCTGATTCTCGGCGGAAGAGTCGTCGGAATCAAAACAAATAAGGGCGATATCTACGCCGATATGGTAATAGACGCGTGCGGACTTTATTCACCTTTGAGAATGAATCTGCCCGATTTTATGAATATAACGAAAATGCCCGGTATGCACGATATTCTGCATACGTACAGGGCGTATTTTAACCGTCTGAAATCGGCAGAAGAACCCAAATTTAAGTATGAGGTTTCGCTTATTCCCGGTGATGACTGCGGACTTATGTGGGTAATCACGCATGAAAAGACAGTCGACGTATTCCTCGGTTTCTTTAAAGGAATTGATGAAGAGAAGATTGAGAACTGTCTCGAAATTCTGAGAAAAGACAATCCCCATATCGGTCAGCGGTTATTAAAGGGAGGCAACATCGTCGATATCCCCGTACGTCAGCCCCTTGCAATAATGGTTGCCGACGGTTACGCCGCCGTAGGCGACAGCGCGTTTATGACTATTCCCGTAAAGGGTTCGGGCATAGGCTACGCTATGAGAGCGGGCAAGCTTCTTGCCGACTGCATAGCCTCCGACACGGACGGCATTTACGACAAGGAAACGCTGTGGGAGTATCAGTCGAAATTCTTTGAGGATATAGGCTTCGGCGCGTGCATGCTCGCAGTAGTTAAAGGACTTTTCCCGATGCTTACGATGGACGATCTCGAATATGCGTTAGGAGGTAAGCTTATTTCATCCGAGGATTTCTCCATGTTCGGAAGCGAGGCGGGACTCGGTAAGATAATAACCTCTCTTAAAGCGTCGGTTATTATGGATAAAGCTAAAAAGATAGTCGGTTTCCCCGATTTGAGAAAGCTTATTTCGACCGCGGCAAAGAACGTCGCGAAAATGAAAGTCGTCGAGAGCAGGTATAAGGATGTTTATACTCCGGAAAACGCCGAAAAATGGGCGAAACTCTATAATTCTTTCTTTGAAAACGTGAGCGAGGGAGAGCGGGAATAATTATGCTCGAAATAAATCATTATACAAAACGCTACGGGGATAAAAAGGCTGTCGACGATTTGACGCTTCACATAGCCCCGGGCGAAATTTACGGATTCATAGGTCATAACGGCGCGGGCAAGACCACGACGTTGAAGGCGTGCGCCGGAATTCTTCAGTTTGACGAGGGCGAAATAAAAATCGGCGGTATCAACATTAAGGACGACCCGCTCGCGTGCAAAAGAATAACCGCATATATACCCGATAACCCTGATCTTTACGACTTCATGAGCGGTATAAAATATCTTAATTTTATAGCCGATATTTTTGCAGTCGGTGAAAAAGAGCGCGAAGAACGAATTAAAAAATACGCCGATATGTTCGAAATAACGCACGATTTAAGTCAGCCGATAGCTTCGTATTCACACGGAATGAAACAGAAACTGGCTCTTATCTCAGCGTGGATTCATGAACCGAAACTCATTATAATGGACGAACCGTTCGTCGGTCTCGACCCCAAGGCTTCGCATCTTCTTAAAGGTATGATGCGTTCCGTCTGTGACAACGGTGGAGCAATATTCTTTTCGACCCATGTTCTCGAAGTTGCGCAGAAGCTTTGCGATAAGGTCGCCATTATCAAGGGCGGTAAACTTATCAGAAGCGGAACTATGGACGAGGTAAGGGGCGACGATTCTCTTGAGGATGTTTTCCTCGAACTGGAGGACGACGCGGATGCTTAAAATCCTTGTAAAAAAGCAGATAACCGAAATATTCAGAATGTATTTTTACGACGAGAAAAAGAAAAAGGCTCGTTCTAAGGCTTCGACAACAGGCTTTATTGTTCTGTTTGTATTTTTGATGGCGGGACTTCTCGGCGGAATTTTTACGTTTCTGGCTGTATCTCTGTGCGGTGCGCTCGTTTCTGCCGGAGCCGATTGGCTGTATTTCCTGTTTTTCGGCACGGTCGCGGTGTTGTTGGGCGCATTCGGAAGTATTTTTAATACGTTTTCAGGACTTTATCTCTCAAAGGATAACGACCTGCTTTTGAGTATGCCGATTCCCGTAAAGTACATAATAGCTTCGCGACTTCTGAGCGTGTATCTTATGGGGCTTATGTATTCTGCGGTTGTAACCGTCCCTGCGGTTATCGTCTATTGGATAAAATCGACCCCCGAAGTTCTGTCCGTTATATGCAATATTCTTTTTATCGCGGTAATATCCGCCGTTATTCTGATTCTGTCGTGCGCTCTCGGCTATGTCGTTGCGAGAGTCAGCGTAAAATTAAAGAGAAAAAGTTTTGTTACGGTTTTAATGTCGCTTGTATTTTTCGGATTGTATTATGTTGTGTGCTTTAAAGCGCAGAGTCTGATTTCATACCTTATAAACAACGCCGTGACTTTGAGCGGTAAAATAAAGGAGAAGTCGTTTTTTGCTTACGCTCTGGGTGATGCGTTTGCGGGCAATATTCTTTATATGCTCATAATCGTGCTCATTCTGACGGCGGTTATAGCGCTTACGCTTTACCTTATATCAAAAAGTTTTATCAAAACGGCTGTTTTGGCGTCGGAAGAGAGCAAGGTTAAGTATAAAGAAAAGCGTCAAAAGAAAAAGAGTCCGGCTTCCGCGCTGTTTTATAAGGAACTCAAACGTTTTACATCGAGTGCGAATTACATGCTCAACTGCGGTATGGGCTGTCTTGTTTTAATAATCGGAGGCGTTGCATTTCTTATAAAAGGCGAGAGTATACTTTCGTTTTTTAATTATCAGTTGGGCGGTTTTCTGTCGTCTAAAGTTATGCTGTGCACCGCGGTATGCGTAATGTGTGCTATGAACGATATGACGGCTCCGTCGGTTTCACTCGAGGGCAAATCGCTGTGGATATATCAGAGTCTGCCCGTCAACGCATTTGACGTTCTTAAGGCAAAGCTGTATGTGCAGATAGTCCTGACAATCGTTCCCGCGCTGTTCTGCTCGGTGTGCGCGTGTATCATATCGGAAATGAACGCGCTCGAATGTATCATGACGATTCTTACCGTGTTCGTTTCAATTCTGTTTTTCTCAGAGTTCGGACTGATTCTCGGACTGAAAATGCCGAATCTTAACTGGACAAATGAAATTTCGCCGATAAAACAGGGACTTCCTCCGATGATATCGGTATTCGGCGGTATGATTTTCGCAGTACTTATTGCTTCCGGTAATTTAATGCTGAACGGAGTTATTCCCGACTGGGCGTATCTTACACTCTTTGCCTTAATATTCTTTATTTTCTCTGCATTAATGTATTTGTGGATAAAGAAAAAGGGTACGCAGATTTTTAAAGAATTGTAATATAAAAGAATTATGATATAATTGGTATAACCGTCTTTCGTTTTTTTGCGTATGACGGTTATATTTTTTTGTCAATAGTATTAAAAAAATGTTAAATTTCCCTAATGATATTGAAATTAGATTATAAAGTATATAAAATAAAAGAGATTGTAATATACAATACATTTATTTTAAGAAAGGAATGACATGATGCTTAAGAAAACATTATCGTTCGTAATGTCGTTTATCATGCTGATTTCATGTTTCAGTATGCTGTCGGGCACCGTCGTATTCGCAGAAAAGACGAAGACCGAAACCGGACTTGCGGACGAAATCAATCCCCAGGTCAAGTTCTTTGTCCCTGAGACAATCTATCTTGACACTTCGGACAGAAAGACGTTCAAGTATATCTACGGTTCTGATACAGACGGCGCCGCCGTTAAGGATGAGCAGAGCAATGCAGTATACTTTGACGGACTTAATTGTTCTCCCGAAAGCGTCAAAATCACATTAATGGCTTCGACCGCCGAATCCTCCGAGGATTACACTGCGGTTGACTCGACGGGTATTTCGTCGGTAAACATCGGCGCGAACGCCATGACAGGCGAGCAGGCTGCCAACGACGGTATTTCGTCAAGCTCGTTCCCGTTCAGCACAACGCTTGACGCGGGCGCACTTTCATCGGCAGTAACTGCGGGTAAATACAAGTTTATCCGCTGGCAGGCGGATTATGTTGTAAAAGGTCAGACGTATACGACGTACGCTTACTCGATTTGTTACAGCCATCATTCAAACTATGCTTATCTTCGTCAGAATTCGAGACAGTACACAAGCAGTATGAAAAGCTCTGCGCGTATTCAGGCAGAGATGCGGATTGACGGACTTAACACAGGCAGCGTTTCGGCGGAACAGGGCAGCAGAGACTATTCAAAGCATTCGGATAACTCCGGCGGTACACTTTCGAGGACTGTATCATTTGTTGTAGACGCGTCCAGATTTACGAACTATTCAAAAATTCCGTATTTTGCTGCGCGTGACGACCTTATTTTCCACAATGACGGAGGCAGTTACAGATATCTGAATCTGACTGCTTGGACAGCAGGAAATTCCGGTACTAAAGTCAGCACAGGAAATACTCAAAACGACGGTTGGTGGAAATATCTTACCGTTAATCTCCCGACAGACGGAACGCAGGTTACTTTTTACATGCGTGCGCATTCGCGTTATAACGGAAAAGACGTAGACAACTACACTTATGTGTACGTCAACCCTACAAATGTAGATAAGACCGAACTTCAGAAGTCTTACTACGACGCGGTTTCCGCATCCCGGCAGCGCAGTTGGTATTCGGAAGGATTTGACGAGTATCAGAATTCAATTCTTGCAGCCGCGGCTGTTGTCGGTAATCCATCCGCAACGGACGTAAGCAAGACTATAAATACCGACGTTCTTGT
>DJEG01000017.1:5379-9174 GCA_002431305.1 Ruminococcaceae bacterium UBA5904
GATTT
Organism: Ruminococcaceae bacterium UBA5904; assembly: GCA_002431305.1. Taxonomy (GTDB): domain Bacteria; phylum Bacillota; class Clostridia; order Oscillospirales; family Acutalibacteraceae; genus CALACW01. Next base: position 5,385 of record DJEG01000017.1, read on the forward strand.
CGGAAGCTATGCTTCCGCTCCCGAAATGTCAACTGAGCCGTCAAGCTATGACGATGATTATCATTACGCATTTACGGGCTGGGATAACGATGTTGCCGCTCCAGTTACCGGAGATATCGTTTTCACCGCGCAGTACGGCGCAATTGCTCATGAGTATAAAGAACTCGTAAGCATTGTAACTCCCGCTACATGTACATCGGTCGGCAAGGCTGTTTTCATGTGCGTATGTTCTAAGACGGCAGAGCTTGAAACTCCTATTGACCCCGATAACCACGACCTCATTCACCATGAGGCAAAAACTCCTACCTGCACCGAGAACGGCTGGTATGAGTACGATACATGCTCACGCTGTGACTACACAACGTTCGTCTCGATTGACAAAGTTGCTCACACAGAGGGCACGGCTGTAAAAGAGAATGTTATTGTTCCGACGTGTGAAGAAGCCGGAAGTTATGACGAGGTCGTTTACTGTACCGAATGTAATGAGGAACTTTCCCGCGAGGCAAAGACAATTCCCGCATTGGGACATGACCTTATTCATCATGAGGGCAAGGCTGCTACGTGCACCGAAACCGGTTGGTATGAATACGATACGTGCTCACGCTGTGACTACACGACCTACACTGTTATCGATAAGATAGCCCATACTCCCGGCGAGGCTGTAAAAGAAAATGTCGTTGACGCAACGTGCGAAGATGACGGCAGTTACGACGAAGTCGTTTACTGTACCGAGTGCAATAAAGAACTTTCACGCGAAGCAAAAATTATTCCCGCACTTGGTCATGACCTTATTCATCACGATGAGAAGGCTTCGACATGTACCGAAACAGGCTGGTATGCTTACGATACATGCTCGCGCTGTGATTACACTACATTCACGGTAATGGAAAAAGCACCTCATACCTACGGCGAACCCGTTAAGGAAAACGAAGTTTCGGCAACATGTCTTGACGACGGAAGTTACGACGAGGTTGTTTACTGCGAAGTTTGCAGTGAGGAGCTTTCACGCGAAGCTAAAGTAATCCCCGCATTGGGACACGATCTCGTTCATCATGAGGGTAAAGCTCCGACGTGCGAAAACGACGGATACAAGGCTTATGTAACATGCTCGCGCTGTGATTACACGACTTTCGAGAAAGTCGAAAAGCTCGGTCACGATTACAGCATTCTTCTTGAGCATAAGGACTCTACATGCTCCGAGCGCGGTTATGACCTTTACTTATGTTCTCGCAATGACTCGACTTTGTATAAGTTCTATGACCTTAAAGAGCATAGCTGGGACAACGGCGTTGTAACGACCGAACCCACTGCCGAGAAGCCAGGCGTTAAAACTTATACCTGCACCGAGTGCGGAGCAACAAAGACGGTACCGCTTTACAAGTGCTCGCACTGCGATAAGGTATTTGAGGGTGATAAGGCATATAACGAGCATCTCGAGTATGTAAAGACTCTTTGCCCGTACTGTGGTGAAAAGCATGACAAGTATCTTGAGCATATGACGTTTGTTAAACTCAAGTGCTTCCTTACAAGACTGTTTAAGTTAATCTTCGGTTGGATTAAAGACATGAGCGCTATCGCAGGCAGATAATTCAGTTAGTTTTTAATTAAATAAAAATGACGGCTGTTACGTACAAAATGCGTAACAGCCGTTAAACTTTTATTTATAGAATCTTAATACATTCCAGCTGAGCGGTTTTAATTTAACCTGTGTTCTGCCGGAATCCGTTTTTTCAACTTCTGCGTATGACGGGGCGACATTCATTGGATTTGACTCTGTATTAACGGCGTATAAATCCGAATTTGTAAGTTCGATATGCTCACTCAGTCTCATTTTTCCGAACGAGCGCATATCGATATTTAAAATGCAGTCGTCGTTCATATCGCGGTTTATGCAGAAAATCGTAACGCTGTTGTCGTCGTTTAATACGCATGCCGAATCGATATAATCAACGTCGTTAAACTCCGCGCAGTCGTATTTTTCGCATTTTATAACAGGCTTTATCGAAACTCCTCTGCCGTAAAGCGAGGTGTGCATAAGAGGGTAGTATATGGTCTGGGCCCAGCATCCTCCGCCCGTTCTCGTCATTATCGGAGCGATAACGTTTACGAGCTGAGCCATGCACGCGATTTTGACTCTGTCACAGTGACGAAGAAACGTTATCAGCATTGCGCCGACGAGCAGAGCGTCCTCAAAATTATAAATATCTTCAAGAAGCGGAAGCGCTCGTCCCCATTTATCGCGTTTTTGAATTTCTTTATCCTGTTCGGACGAATGATACCACACGTTCCATTCGTCAAATGACAGGTTAATCTGTTTTTTCGAATGAAGTTTGCCCTTAACGCTGTCGCAGACGGAGACAACTGTTTTGATGAAATCCTCAAGCTCCGTGCTTTTTGCAAGAAAGCTCATAGTGTCGCCGTTTCTGTTGTCATAATATCTGTGAAGCGAAATATAGTCGACATTTTCGTAACACTGGGAAAGAACCTCGTACTCCCAGTCGCCGAACGTTTTCATGTAATAACCCGACGAACCGCAGACGACAAGCTCTATCGACGGGTCGACCCACTTCATAAGTTTTGCGCTTTCCGCCGCCGTTCTGCCGTATTCGTATGCGGTTTTGTGTCCTATCTGCCATGAACCGTCCATCTCGTTGCCGAGACACCACAGCTTAATATTAAGAGGATCTTTTTTGCCGTTTTTAATTCTCATATCCGAATACTTCGTACCCGACGGATGATTTGCGTATTCGACGATATCGCGGGCGTTTTCCGCGCCTCTCGTGCCGAGATTTACGGCGTACATTACTTCTGTATTTGCTTTTTTTGCCCAGTCGCAGAACTCGTGCAGTCCGAACTCGTTTGTCTCCGTGGTAAACCATGCAAGGTCGAGTCTCTTCGGTCTGTTTTCTACAGGTCCTACGGAGTCCTCCCAGTTAAAGCCCGAGACAAAATTTCCGCCGGGGTAACGCACTACGGGAACTCCGAGTTTTTTTACGAGATTCAAAACGTCGGTTCTGAATCCCTGTTCGTCCGCCGCCGGATGCGAGGGCTCATATATTCCGCCGTAAACGGCTCTGCCGAGATGTTCGATAAACGAACCGTAAATTCTCGAATCGATTCTCGATATTTCATAATCGCGGTCAAGTATTAAATCTGCATTTTTCACAGCGTTCACCTCTTAGACTGTTTGAGTTTATATTATCATCTTATCAAATGAGAGTCAAATATTTTTTTGTGAATAAGATGAACCATAGGAGGTGTATAGATATGTGCAATAATTGTCCCATGAACGACGTTACGGCGGCGTACATCGACGGATACTGCAATATTTACCGCGATATGGAGAATAATATGACCGGAATCAATCTGACAGACAGTATTTCGCAGAATTTTATAAATCAGATGATACCGCACCGGCAGGCGGGAATCGCTATGTGTGAAAATATTTTAAAATATTCCGACTGTCAGGCGGTCAGATGCCTTGCGGAAATTATGGTAACCGAGCAGAAACAGGGAATAGCCGATATGCAGAAGATATATGATTCCTGCGCATGCTTTGTTAATACGGACGCAGATAACGAATACTGCCAGCTCTGTTTTGACGAAATAAGTCAGAATATGTTCTGCTGTATGAGAAGCGCAAAAACGGTTGACAGCGTAAACGCGAATTTCCTGTACGAAATGATTGGTCATCATGCAGGGGCGGTCAGAATGGCTATGAATGTTATGAGATATCCGATAGCTCCCGCGCTTCGCTCAATTTGCTGTGATATAATAACCTCACGAAACA
>DJEG01000083.1 GCA_002431305.1 Ruminococcaceae bacterium UBA5904
TACCTTAAGTAAATTATTGTTTATACGTTTTTTCATCGGAAATTCCGTTTCTTCGGGATTTCCGACATTGCAGTTTAAGGAGTTTGTATGTCGTCATTTTCCGATTTGTTAAAATCAAACAGCGAGTATAAGGAAATTCTCGCGTGCGTTAAAAAGGGACGTCTTCCTATGGGCGTCCTCGGAGTCAGTCAGACGCCCAAGGCGCATATCGTCCATTCTCTGTGCACCGATACGGGGAGAAAAGCACTGATTATTACCGCAGACGAGGCGTCCGCCGTTAAGTTCAGCGGGGACATGGAGACGATGGGCTCGAAGTGTCTGATGTACCCGGCGAGGGATTTTAACTACCGTCCGACCGACAGCCAGTCGAGGGAGTATGAGCGCAGAAGGCTCGGAGTTCTCGAAAATATAATAAACGGCGAATACGACGCGGTTGTGTGCTCCGTCGAGGCGGCCATGCAGTTAACTGTTCCGCGTAAGGTGCTTAAAAGAAAATCGGCGAGCATAACTCTCGACAGCGAGATTTCTCCCGAAAGAGTCGTTGACGCTCTCGTGTCGGCGGGATATGTGCGCGCCGATATGGTCGAGGGCAAGGGACAGTTTGCCCGCAGGGGCGCGATTATCGATATGTTTCCGCCCGACTGCGATTATCCCGTGAGAATCGAATTTTGGGGCGACAGCGTCGACTCCATGGCGTATTTTGACCCTATAAGCCAGAGGCGCAGAGAAAACGCCGATAAAATAAAAATCACCCCCGCGACGGAGGTTATATTCGATTCCGACGAAATTCTGAGCGAAAAAATAAAAAAACTCGCTTCGTCACTTAGAGGTAAAAATATAACGAAAGTAAGGGAGAGCCTGCTTTCTGACGCGGATAAACTCGATTCCAATGTAAGAATCGGCTGTACGGACAGATACCTTCCGTTAGCATACGAAAATCCCGAAAACATTTTCGACTACTGCGAAAACGATATGCTCTTTATCAGCGAGACCTCAAACGTAAAGGAGAGAAGTCTCAACATTCAGAAACTCTCGAACGAGGATATCAAAATGATGTTCGAGGACGGCGTTTTGTGCAGGGGGCTTGACAGGTTCTTCATTAGTTCTAATGATGTTATTTCGATGTACGAGAAACGGGGCGCCGTTTATCTTGATAATTTTGCGCGCGGAAGTTTCGACACTCCGGTAAAAGAGCTTGTAAATATGAACGTCAGGCAGTCGTCTTCGTGGGAGGGCTCTTTGAAAGTTCTGCTCGATGATATCCGCCCCGATATTGCGAGAGGCTACAGAATTATTATTTTGGCCGGTACCGAAAAAGCGTCGCAGTCGCTTGCAGAGGATCTCTCCGACGAGGGGATAGACTGCATAAGCTATCCCGCTATTCCGTCGGCGTTTCTTCAAAAGAGCGTTAATATCATTCCCGGGGCGCTGAGCTACGGCATGGATTATCCGGGGGACAAAATAAAGATTATTACTCAGAGCCGGTACAAAGCGGGCTCGGGAGTTAAAAAATATTATTCAAAAAAGAACCGGAAAAACGCGAATTCCCTTCACTCCATAGAGGAGCTTCATAAGGGCGATTACGTCGTTCACAGCGTTCACGGCATCGGAGTCTTCGACGGTATTGTAAATATGGACGTCGGGGGCGTTTCAAAGGATTACATTAAAATTAAATATATGGGCGCGGACGTTCTGTACGTTCCCGTAACTCAGCTTGACCTCGTTTCGAAATATATAGGTCCGCATGAGGAAAACGGCAAACCCATGAAGCTTAACAGGCTCGGAACAAAGGACTGGGAAAAGACGAAAACGAGAGTCCGCGCCGCCGTCAAGGATATGGCTAAGGAGCTTTTACAGCTTTATGCAAAGCGCAGAAATACAAAGGGTCACGAATTTTCCCCCGATATCGATATGCAGAGCGACTTTGAACGCCGTTTCGAATTCGACGAGACGGACGACCAGTTAAGATGCATAAGCGAGATAAAATCGGATATGGAGAAGCCCTACCCCATGGACAGACTTCTGTGCGGAGACGTAGGATTCGGAAAAACGGAGGTTGCCCTCAGAGCTGCGTTCAAGTGCGCCGCCGACGGCATGCAGTGCGCAATTCTCGTCCCGACGACGATACTCGCGTTTCAGCATTATTCGACCTTGTTAAGACGTTTTGAAGGATTCCCGATAAATATAGACATGCTCTCGCGTTTCAGAACGCCGAAGGAGACTGCGAATACAATCAAACGCGTTAAGCGCGGAGAGATAGATATACTCGTCGGCACGCACCGCCTTATTTCAAAGGATGTTGAATTTAAAAACCTGGGACTTGTTATAATTGACGAGGAACAGCGTTTCGGCGTCGCGCAGAAGGAAAAATTGAAAACTGCGTTCCCCGGCGTGGACGTGCTCACTTTATCGGCAACGCCCATACCGAGAACTCTCAACATGGCGATGACCGGAATCCGCGACATGTCCGTAATTGAGGAGGCTCCGCTCGACCGTTCGCCCGTTCAGACTTACGTACTCGAACACGATATGGGCATACTCTCCGAAGCTATTCAAAAAGAGATACGCCGGGGTGGCCAGGTGTATTATCTTCACAACAGGGTAGAGGATATCGAGGAGACCGCAGCCGAAATTCATAAATACGTGCCCGACGCGAGAATAGGAATCGCGCACGGCAAGATGGCGGAAAATCAGCTGTCCGAAATATGGAGACAGCTTCTCGAGGGCGAAATTGACGTTCTCGTATGCACGACGATAATAGAGACGGGCGTCGACGTACCCAACTGTAATACATTAATAATCGACAATGCTGACAGAATGGGTCTTTCCCAGCTTCATCAGATACGCGGACGAGTCGGCAGGTCGTCGAGAAGAGCATTCGCATATTTAACATTCGTAAAGGGCAAGGAACTTTCCGAAATAGCTTCGAGACGTCTTGAGGCGATTAGGGAATTTACAGAGTTCGGCTCGGGATTTAAAATCGCAATGAAAGACCTCGAAATAAGGGGCGCGGGCAGTATTCTCGGCGCTCAGCAGCACGGTCATCTCGAGGCGGTCGGCTACGATATGTATTTACAGCTTCTTTCCGAGGCTGTCGAGGGCGAGCAGAACAACACAGAACCCGTCGAGAAAAAAGAATGTCTTATCGACGTTCGCATTGACGCGCATATCCCCGAAAAATATATAAGCTCCGTTCCGCAGAGACTTTCCGCGTACAGGCGCATAGCCGAAATCCGCGACAACGAAACGGCGTCGGACGTCCTCGACGAATTTATAGACCGTTACGGCGAACCGCCCGAGTGCGTCAAGGGGCTTGTCAGAATCGCGCTTATAAGAAACCGCGCGGTCAAAAACGGTTTTTACGAGATAAAGCAGAACGGCGACAATCTTCTGCTGTATACAAACAGCATAAATATGGATATCGTCAAAAAACTCGCAGCGGCGATGAAGGGCAGAGTTCTTGTTTCCGCCGCGAATAAGCCTTATATCAGCGTAAAAGTACCCGTGGGGCAGAGTTCCGCCGTTGTATTGTCGGAAATATTCAAAATATTGGAGTGAAATTTAGAATAAACTTACTTTGACAAAATGAAATAACTGTGTTATTATAAATTTGAATAACAGTATTCTTATTTTCACGGCGAAAGGTGCGTTGTGCGCTATGAAAAAAACATCAAGAAAAATTCTCTGCATAATGCTGTGCGTTATACTCTGCGTTTCGTCTGTTATCCCCGCATTTGCGGCGGGCGGACTGAGCATTGCCGATATTATTAAAGGTGCAATATCTTCCGGAACCGGTACCGGTGCCGGTTCTGACGACGATTTAAGCGACATGATAAGTCAGATGATAACCGGAGGCAGTTTCGGAGATATCAATATTGCCGAGATTCTTGCAAAAAAACTTGATGATGAAATCAATAAGGAATCTCCCGCAGAGGAGCTTATCAATAAAATCATAAGCAATATTAAAAACGGAGTTCCCGACGACGGAAGCGACGACCCGTCAGTCGAGGTCGATAAAGAGGCGCTTAACTATGCCGTCGAGCTTTTCAATCTCACGGTTAACCGTATTAAGCAGGAGAAACCGTATGTTGTAAAGAGCGAAAACTCAGGACTGAGCCAGGACGCGCAAAAGGATATTTCATCCCAGTGGATGCCTATACTCAGCGCAATCGCGTCCGCAGTTGTTAAGGACACTGACCTTGTTCCCGCGGTTATCGGTTCGATGAGCGACAGTACCGCCGTTTCGACGAGACTTCCCAACGGCGTAAGCCATGATAACGATATGCCTCTGAGCGGAACTCCTTACGTATCGACGATAAAGCCCGAACAGGTCAAGAATTTTTCGATGACCATACATAGGAGCGGAGCTTACTCGATACGTCTTGACCTCCCGACGGTCTACGGTTCTCCCATAGGAACGGGATATGACTCATTGTACGACGTTACGGATAATTCGACGTTTAAGGTTAATCTTATCCCCGGTCTTTCGATGGATACTCCTGTATTTGTTAAGTATATAAACAGCTATGCCGAGGTTAATGTAAACAGAAAGGGCAATATTTCCGGTTACAGGGTTCATATAGAATGCACCGCGTCGCTTGCCGACGAAAACGGAAAGAATCCCATCGGTCTTAAGCCCGAAATAACCAGCGCGTTCGACTTTGAAGAAGAGGGTCTTGTATACGTTATGGAGGAGACCTATACCGGTTTTAACTGGGAACCGCGCAAAATGGGCGACGTAAATAACGATAATAAGGTTTCTGCTTCCGACGCGAGACTCGTTCTCAGAGCCGCCGCGAAAATCGATAAACTTGACGACGCCGACCGCGATTATGCGGATATCGACAGAAACGGCGAGATAACTCCCGCCGATGCGAGGAAAATTCTCCGTGCCGCGTCTATGGTGGATACTCTTCCGAATACGGCGGATGTTATGACTGTTGACACGACGGTTAAGGATAAGAATCAGACCGCGGTAGATAACCTGCTGATTGTAATTCTAGCCGCCGAGGCGGAGAAGAAAAATAATCAGGCAAACGAGCCGTCGAGCGAAACGACAACGGCAAAGGTCGACCCCGGTTCAAAGGACGAGATTACGACTAAAAAGAGTTATGCCGACGCCGTAAACAACGGAGGACAGTTTATTAACGATTTTATTAACGGGCTGTTGCAGAAGAAATAAACGGTTGTATTAATATTCGTAATATTATATATCCCGCGGTTCTTTCCGCCGCGGGATATTTTAATATATTAATTATTTTGGAAATTTTTTATAAGCTTGGTGAAGGTATATGGGTAAAACCGCTGAGAAGTTAAAAGACATTCTCGGTATCGAGGGCGGATATGAAGATACGATTAAACCGGCTCTGAATTATACGTCCGCAAGTATAATGCTCGGGGGCGCGGGATATCCGATAAGTCAGTTTCATTCGCAGTATTTGTTTTGGGTTGAAAAACTGTCGCAGTCGAATATCGGTAAAATTTCATTAATCAACGGACTTTGGGACGCGTTCAACGACCCTGTCATGGGTATCATTTCCGACAGAACGCGTTCGAAAAGGGGCAGACACCGTCCGTATCTGCTTGCGGCCGCGCTTCCGTTTTCAATCGGATATTTCATGCGCTGGTTTTCATTCGGAATATCGGGTTCGACAGCTGAAAATTCGACCGCAGTATTTCTGTGGTATCTGCTGGCGGCGGTTGTTTATTCTACTTCGTATACGATAGCGAGTATTCCGTACACGTCCATGCTTCCGAGCGTTGCGCCGTCGTACTTTTTAAGAACGCAGTATAAAACCGTCGAGTATATAATGAACTCGGTCGGTCAGGTATCGTCGTATATTTTTACGTCGCTGGTTCTGAGCAACTTTAATATTAAAACGATGCTGTCGGCTCTGCCCGACCCGTCGCCCGCCGACAGAAGCAAATATATGCTCGTCGGAATCGTTCTCGCCGTATGGTTCTTCTGGCCTCTCATTCACTGCTACAGACATACGAGCGAGCCGTCGTCGCTCGGCGCTCATAATGAGCCGTTCAGTATGAAATATCTTATAAACGAGTATAAACTCGTTTTTTCGAACAGGTCGTTCAGGCAGTATTTCGCGATTTCACTTTTCTATACTTTAAGCCGTCAGTTCTATCTCAACTCCAATGCGTATTTTATGAGAAGCGTTGCCGGCAAGTACGAGATATTCATAGCCATGAACATGGTTTCCGGCGTTGCGGAAGCCCTCGGAACTCCCGTAAACTACATGCTTGTAAAGAATAAGGGCAAGACGTTCTGCGGAAAACTTTTAGGTCCGTTGATGATAATCGGACTGCTTCTTAACAGGACGATTGATCAAAACACGTCAAACTCCGCCGCAACGGTTATACTTGCTATATCCGCAGTGCTTTATAACTTCGGATTTTCGGGTCCCGGATTTGTCGGAGACAATATTCAGCCCGATGTTATAGACGCGGACGAACTCATTACCGGCAGACGGCGCGAGGGCGTTGTAGGTACGTTCAAGTCGCTGTTCAGCAAGACTGTTACGAGCTTTGCAAGTTACTTTATAGGCAAGAGTCTTGATTTATTCGGCTATCATTCCGACATGCCGTCGCCCGCCGACCAGACTGCAAAATCGCTCTTCGGCTTAAGACTCAACGCGATTTACATGCCCATCGTGTGCGCGGGAATCTCGCTTTTCTCAATATTCAGATATGCGATGACTAAGAAAGACCATGAACTTATCAGACGTATCGCGGCTGAGCGTAAGGAAAAAGGATTTGTCGAAAATGTCACCGACAAGGAAAAAATCCGCATAGAAAAAATAACAGGCATGAAGTGGGACAGCATGTGGATAGGCACGCGTGACGAGGAAGTCAAAATTTAAAATAATAAGTTCCCAAATCAAATACGGGCATACAATGTATTGAGGTACAGTCAGCGGAAGTGTATCTCAGGCGGGTATGCCCTTTTTTCGTACCCCGCAGAGTAACCTGTGATTCATCCGCATTACATAGATGCGGCCGCCGTGCCGGAGAAAAAAACGGTACGGCGGTTTTCACAGCGTAATTATAACGGCTGCAATTATAACGGTTGCAATTATTATGAAAAAAGCGTATAATTTAAACGAGGGTGATATTATGGCTTTTGAAAAAACAGACGTAAGAAGTATTGATTTTAATCCCGTAACGATGTTTGCGGACAATTGGGCTTTACTCAGCGGTAAGGTCGGGGATAAATATAATTCGATGACCGTTTCCTGGGGCGCTCTGGGCGAGCTTTGGGGAAAGGACGTTTTAATCTGCTTTGTCCGTCCGCAGAGATATACGTATGAGTTCACAGAGAACGGCGAATACTTTTCATTGAGCTTTTTTAAATCCGACCGAAAAAAAGAATTGGGCGTTTTCGGTCATAAGAGCGGAAGAGATACAGATAAGTATAAGGAAACGGGCTTTACTCCCGTAGTTGACGGCGAGTTCGAATACTGCGGGGAAGCGGATTTCGTTTTCCTTTGCAGAAAGATTGCATTTCAGGACATGAACCCCGACGGATTTATAGACAAGAGCATTGAAAATAACTATGCTAATAAAGATTATCACAGAACGTATGTCGGTGAGATTCTTTCCGTGCTTAAAAAGGTTTAATCCTTTGCATTGTAATGCCCTGAAAACTTTTTTAAAAAAATTTAAAAAAAGTGTTGACAAATCGATTTTTTGTGATATAATAAGTCATGTTCTCAGGGAAACACCTTGAGATGAAAAGAATAAGGCGGTGTTTATGACGCTGAGGTTCCACCTGTTCCCATCCCGAACACAGTAGTTAAGCTCAGCAGTGCCGAAGATACTTGGCGGGCAGCTGCCCGGGAAAATAGGACGACGCCGTCAC
>DJEG01000136.1 GCA_002431305.1 Ruminococcaceae bacterium UBA5904
GCGTTTGCTAACTATAATCCCCTAAAAAACGGGGAATCAGTCCCCGAGCCGATACTGAATTATTCGACCTCGATCATTTCGGTGTCTGCTTTTCTCAGTGAAAGCTCATAGCCTCTTACGGTAACCTCCATGGGATCGCCGAGAGGTGCAACCTTACGGACGAAAACTTCAACGCCTTTGGTTATGCCCATATCCATGATACGGCGTTTAACCGCGCCCTCGCCGTGAAGCTTTACGACTTTGCAAGTCTCGCCGATTTTTGCTTCTTTAAGTGTTTTCATTGCATATTCCTCCTTATAAATTAAGAATCAAACCATGATTCTTCGAGCCATTTCTTCACTGATAGCTACCCTCGCTTCTTTTACGTTAACAATAACGTTACCATTGAGCGAACTTACTATCATAACGTTTCCCCCGACTACGAAGCCGAGATTTTCGAGATGTTTTTTTACTTCGGGACTGCCGCCGATTTTTTTTATCGTATTCTCTTCGCCGACATCCGCCAATGCTAAAGGCATCATTTTGATCTCCTCTTTCCGTACCCGTCCGAGCCGAACGGCAATAATTAGTAAAGACTAACCGACGGGTCGAAATTGCAGTTAGCACTCACTAACCAATACATATGATACTCATATTATTGTTTTTTGTCAATACATTTTTTAATTATTTTTCGTCGAAAATTTAATTTTATTGCCTTGCACAAATAGTTAGCATAGACTAACTGTTTATATGTTCATTATTAACATAATACTTGATTTTACTTTGCAAATATGCTAATATTAACTATAATCAATAATATTTTGAGGCGATGATTTACGTGGAACTGAAAGAATCCGGACAGATGTATCTTGAGACTATATACGTTCTCTCGCTTAAGAGCAGCGCGGTTCGTTCTCTCGATGTTGCTCAGCATATGGGATTCTCTAAGCCGAGCGTAAGCCGTGCCGTCGGCATTCTCAAAAAAAACGGATATCTACTTATGGACAAGGACGGATATCTCACATTAACGCCCGAGGGCAGAAGAATCGGGGAAAAAATATACGACCGGCATACAACGCTTACTTCGTTTTTAATAAAACTCGGCGTCAGCGAAAAAACGGCGGCCGAGGACGCATGTAAAATGGAACATGACATATCCGACGCTTCGTTCGACGCGATAAAAGAGCATATAAAAAATAAATAATACATATTAATAAAAAAACGCCCGCCGAATTGCGGACATTTTTTATATTTAATTCATTTATATCAACCTATTTTAAACAAATCTCTGTAAAAAGCAACCATACCGTGAAGCTGTTGGGCGCTGATTCTGTTTAACGCATCAAGATTCTTTTCGTCGCAGAGTCTGCTCTTTGTTGTTAAATTAAGTCCTTCCATCTGTAAAAAGTACTTTGCATTACACGAATAAGCCTGACCCTCCGCCGCGGAGCAGAATCCTACGAAATCCTGTAACTTTTGCGCCTTATCGGGATCTGTTTCAAAGCATCTGCACTCTTCGCCGATGATTTCGGGATAGAAGTTCGCCATAATTCCGGAGAATCCAGCCGCGCCGTCTTTAAGAGACTGAAGAAGAGTCGCCGCATTTGCGTTGAATATTCTCAAATCGGAGCCTTTGAGAGTATCGAGTTTCTCCTTAAGCTGAGGAATCGAACAGCACGTATCTTTAATAAACTGAAATTTGGGGTCCTGCGCCATTTTAGAGAGAACATAGGGAGACAGAAGTCTCTTGTAGGGATAGGGACACTCGTAAACGCCCAGAGCAATCTCGGGTATTTTATCAATAACATAGTACATATTCTTTAACAGAACGTCGTCGCTCTCGTCGGCTTTTGCGAATCTGTTGGAAATAAATACGTAAGCGTCAACGCCGGTCTCGATTATTTTGTTAGCTTCATATGCCTGTCTGTCGAGGTCATCGGCACAGTGACCGGAGGCAACAATCGAAACACCTTCGGGTCTGTGCTTCATAATGAAATCAATAAGTTCAAGTCTTTCCTCGAACGACAGCGCAAAAATTTCACTCGACTGACAAATGGCAAAAATTCCGTCGACCTTTTTTGATGCGTACCATTCGAGAATCTGCTCGACCGCGTTGTAATCGATTTTGTTGTCATCTGTGAACGGGGTTATCATAGTAGGATAAACGCCGTTCGGTATTTTTTTAATCATATCGGAAATCTCCTTTTTTAAAATCTGAAATTATTTTGGTCTCTTATCTTCTGCATAAGCGAACAGACTGTCATTGACATATCGAGACATTCGTTATAAAAATCAAGACGTTCGCCGTTTGCAAAATCTATAAAATCGCGTATCTCCATGCTCATGACCACATTTTCATCTATTTCAGGATATATTTCGGTGCACTTTTTATTTTTATACAATTTAATATCGGTAAGTTTTGAGCATGAAGCGAACGTAACGGTTCCCTCGTCGCCGAATATCTGCGACGGCGCATAGCTCTGACCGACTTTCGAATATGTAAGGGTTACCGTCTTATCCTTATATATAAACAATATTGTTCCCGAATGATCGGCACCGGTCTGGAGAAAATCGCAGTGAGAAACAATACGTTCGGGACGTCCGAATAATTCTACGGCGACATAAATATTATATACACCCAAATCCATAAGACCGCCCGTACAGAATTCGGGGTTGAATATATTAGGCAATTCACCGTCTTTTAACGCCTTATACTTTGACGACAGTTGTGAAAAATCAATATTCGCGCTCCGTACATTTCCGCACAGCCAGACAGCTTCTTTAAGTTTTATAAGAGCGTCAGCGTGAAGCGATTTTATAGCTTCAACGAATAAAACTCCGTTTTCCTTTGCCGTCTTATGAAGCGTTTCGAGCTGTTCTGCAGTTACAGCGGCAGGCTTTTCGCAGAGAACGTGTTTACCATGTTTCAGCGCGTTCATCGACTGCTCGAAATGCAGACTGTTCGGACTGGCAATGTACACTGCGTCTATATTTTTATCCCGAAGCATTTCATCATAATAGCAGAAGCTTTTTTTTGCACCGTTTTTTAAAGCGAAGTTCTCGGCTCTCAAAGCATCACGAGAATAAACGGCATACAGATTAAACGAGTCAAGCAGATATCCCGACCTTATAAAACTCTCTGTAATCCATGACGTACCGACAGTTGCAAAATTCATAGACGAATCTCCTTTCACTGCTTACTAATTATAACATTATAAATAAAAAAAGCAATTATTTTTTTGATTTTTATGGACTTTAATTTATAAGATATGATATACTTTATAAATAAAATCATTAAGGAATGTTACGCATGTCAGTGTTAAATATGATTATGTTTATCGCATTTTCCGTTATTTCCGTTTCATGGGGCTGGGGTATGCGAGGAACCGCAATAGGCGGTGAAAAGGGGGCGATGCTCCCCGGCGCTCTGCTGGGACTTAGTTTTGCGTCATTTGCAGGAACGGACCGAACCGTTGAATATTATTTTATTTTTACCGCTGCGGGCGCAGTCGGAATGTACGTCGGCGGTCAGATGACATACGGCGAAACTCTCGGGCTTACCATGGATTCGTCGCCTGCGCCGAATATGAAACGCGGTATGCTCGCTCTGTTTATTAAGGGCGGAGCGTGGTTTTCGGTTTCATGGGGCTGTCTTTTTATGACTTTGTCGCTCGTAAGCCGTCTTATATACGATATAAAGGACGTTATCGCGTTTTTTATGCTGATGCCCGTTTTGTCTGTCATATTTACATTTTTATTCAACAAACCGTACGACCCGA
Organism: Ruminococcaceae bacterium UBA5904; assembly: GCA_002431305.1. GTDB lineage: Bacteria > Bacillota > Clostridia > Oscillospirales > Acutalibacteraceae > CALACW01. Next base: position 3,759 of record DJEG01000136.1, read on the forward strand.
AAAACGGAAAATATCCGCACGTTTATTTTTCAAAAACGAGAAAAGAAACATGGGGAAATGTTCTTGCATTTACTGCGGATATTCTTATTATTTCCGCCGTAAACAGGGATTTGCTGACTTTTGCAATGACGTGCGCAGGATTTCTGACGGGCGGATTCGGATGGATGACGGCGCAGTACTGTCAGGTACGAACGAAGTATCCGTTTAAGAACGGGAAATACATTTTTAATTCGATTCATAAATATTGTCTTGACAGCTGGAAGCTGATGGAATGCGTTTTCGGCGCTGTCTGCGGGCTGGGAATGTCCGTCTGCACGATTATTTTAATACCGAATGTAACGGAACGTTTAAGTTCGGCGAGCTGGCACAGATTCCGCGGATTTATTTCACCTGAAACCGATACCGTTCTCGGAATAATCTATTTATGTTTAATAGCCTTGGATTCCGTTCAGTATCTTTTAAAACTCAAAAAGACAAAGGCAGAACTTGCAAAGCTGTTTTCCCTCTCGCAGTTAAGCCGTGAAGAATATGACAGAGCAGTCGAATTAGCGCCCGTAGAACAAAAAAAAAGCGTGCGCGTTTACCAAAAAATATGCGAATACGCGGAATTTCCGATATATTGCATAGTACCTATGCTTTTTATCTTTATAGGAAGCATAGAAACGGCAAAACTTGTCTCGTTTACGGTAATATTTATCGTCCTGTCACAGGAACTGAGCTTTAAACTGCTCAAGGGAATAAAGAATCAAAAGGTTTGGGAATTATTCATGTACTCGATACCGCTGATTTTCGGTATATTGCAGTTTACGAGCGGCTACACTCCTGATATTTTTCTGACAATGTTCGTTTACACCGCGCTGTATGAGGCTGTATATCTTGTAAAACGGGTATGGGAGTTCTCACTGCAGAAAAAAACAGATAATCTGAAAACATTTTTTGCCTCGGGATTTATTACTCATATTTACTTCTGCGCATGCTGTATAATATTAATGGTTTGGTCTATTTTCATTAAATAATTAAAATAAAAAAACTTGCCGTTCGGGATGCATATTCCGAACGGCGTATCATTTTGCGGTATTTTATTTTATAACAACTTTAATAAATATCTTTTTGCCTTTTTTGAGTACAACATATCCCTTATCAAAATCCGAACGCTTGATAACTGCAACGGCAGATTCGGGTTTAACGTCGTCTACACTGACTCCGCCCTGGTCGATAAGTCTTCTGCCCTCTCCCTTGGACTTTGCGATTGCACATTTTACAAGAAGTTCGGTAACGGCGATTGTACCGTCTGTAAAATCATTCTCACTGATTGAAACTTCAGGCATGGTATCGACGCTTGACGCGCCGGAGAAAAGACTTCTCGCCGTAGTCTGAGCCTTCTGCGCCTCTTCTTCGCCGTGAACGAGCTTTGTAAGTTCGAATGCGAGAATTTCTTTCGCGGTATTAAGCTGACTGCCCTCCCACGAAGCCATTTCATCAATCTCTTCAATAGGCAGGAACGTGAGCATTCTGATGCACTTAAGTACGTCTGCATCATCAACATTTCTCCAGTACTGATAGAACTCATATGGAGAAGTTTTGTTCGGGTCAAGCCATACAGCGTTGCCGGCGGTTTTGCCCATCTTCTTACCCTGCGAATCGGTAAGAAGAGTAATAGTCATTGCGTGAGCGTCCTTGCCGAGCTTCTTTCTGATAAGCTCGGTACCGCCGAGCATATTGCTCCACTG
>DJEG01000067.1:0-2043 GCA_002431305.1 Ruminococcaceae bacterium UBA5904
TTTTCGAAGTTCTCCGTCCCGCGTGAAATTGTAACGCTCTCATCCCTTCCGCAGACGCCGTTGATGAAAACGGACTTTATGCGCCTTACGCAGGAAAATCCGGATGCACCCGTCTACGACGAGCAAAAGGAAAAAGAAAAAATAAAAACAAAAGACTGCGAGAAAAATATACAGGCCGCGTCATAAAACATAACAAGCAGAGGGCTGTCAAACAATTGACAGCCCTCTGCTTATATTTTGTTTATTCGTTTATCTGTTCTCCAAAGGAACGACAGCAAGAGTTTTACCCAAAGGGGCTAAAACTTTTAAAACAGTATCTATTTGAGGGCTTGTAAGCCCTTTTTCCATTCGTGCGATAACCGGCTGTTTTACTCCGCTTAATTCTTCAAGTTTCTTTTGGCTTAACCCCTTTTCCTGCCTCGCTTTAATCAATTCACCGATAAGCGCAACTCTGAGATTGCTCTCTGCAGTCTCTTCGTCCGTCAATAAATTATCCATAAAATCCAATGCATTTCTGCCGATAGCCTCATTCATATTTTTCGCCTCTTTCTGTTAAATCTGCAAGTTCGCGTTTTGCTTTTTCTATTTCCCTCGCGGGGGTTTTTTGCGTCTGCTTCATAAAACAATGAAGCAGAATATAAGTATCATTTATCCACGCAACAAAAAATATCCTGTCTCTAAGGGGTCTAAGTTCCCAAATTTCACCGTCAATATGTTTTAAATAAGGCTCGCCTGCTCGTGTTCCGTATTCACTCAAAATTTTTATATAATCTCTTATTTTATTAAGTTTTATTCGAGAGTCTTTGTCTTTTCTTCTAGCTAATTCCGTTATGTATTCAGCGACAGGCTCATTGCCGTTTTTGTCTTTATAAAAAAACACCTTATGCAAATTCAGTTTTCCCCCTTTCATTGATATTATACTCAAAAGTTATTAACATGTCAAGTACTTTTAAGTTATTAAGATTACAAAAAAACGAGGCTTCGTTTGAAGCCTCGTACGTTTTTTAGATAATCGGAAGAGATTACTTCTCGAATCCCCAAGTCTTATCGAATCCGCTTACGAAATCCATTACTTTTGCGTATAAATCAGCAACGAATCCCATGATATCAGCGAAAATCTCTGCATAAATGTCAAATTTCATTTTTCGGCACCTCTTTCCGCGTCAAATTAAAAGAAATTGATAAAGCTAAACGAAACAAAAATTATTCTGCTTCGTTAAGTTTACCGGTTACCTTCTCGAACCAATCCTTGATCTGAGCGAACATCTTCATAAGAGTCTCAAACCATTTTGCAAGGTAAGCCATGAGAGCAGCAAAAGTATCTACTGACATTGAAGTCACCTCCCTATCCTCATCTCAAAAGGTGAACACATCACCTTTACGTTCATAATTATAACATAAATAATTCCTATGTCAATTTACAATAAGGGGGATTTTGTCTATATAATATAAAAACTTTACATACAAAACGGCATGTTTTCGTTGTTTAGTATACCTTAAATTACACACATGTCGATTATCGTTAATTTTTTATTCACAGTTTCAACCTGCTGAAAGTCGGAAGATGAATTATATACATAGCTCGGTCATAAAAAAACAGGCATGAAAAAAAAGACGAACCGTAAAAACGATCCGTCCTAGGAATAGTAAATTAAATTACTTCTCGAAGCCCCAGGTCTTATCGAAACCAGCTGCGAACTCCTTAATCTTTGCGTAGAAATCAGCTACGAAAGCTGCGATATCAGCAAAAATCTCTGCGAAAACGTCAAATTTCATTATGTTGGCACCTCTTTCCAAATAATATAAATCAAGCTAACCTAATAAAATTAGCCCTCAAGCTTCTCAGAAGTCTTCTCAAGCCAAGCCTTGATCTGAGCGAACATCTTCATAAGCTTCTCGAACCATACTGAAAGGTACTCCATGAGTTTGCCGAAAGTATCTGCTGACATTTAAATACACCTCGTTTCAAATTATTGGGGAAACCTTATTGTTTCCTTGTGTCTATATAATAGCACAACATTTTCTGCCAATCAAGAGGGTAAA
>DJEG01000067.1:2086-2937 GCA_002431305.1 Ruminococcaceae bacterium UBA5904
GGTAAAGCGATTGTTAAATAAAGTTTGAAGTTTATAACACAATTATGTAAAGATTCAAAATATTTTTCTAGAACAGAAGAATAAAAACTCTTCGATTTGCTTTATCCAACAGAATGTTTGAGTCGTGTTAACATTTTAGAAACATTTAAACAACAATAAATAATCATTTTGATTAATAATGTACTAAATTAATTGCTTTGTTAATTATTTTTCACCGTTTTCCACAAATAAATTTCACCGCGAAACTTTGAATTAAGTGAAAAAAGCTCTCCGGGTCGGGAGAACTTTTTTCATTGTGCGTTAATAAATGTTGTCGGAGTTTCATCGGACTAAGATATCATACATATTTTACAATTAGATGTCAATAGTTTCGGAACGAACTGCATTTAATCGGCTTGAACTACACCCATAATTGTACAATATTTACAAAATATAATTTTTTGGCATAGAAAACTCCGAATCACAATGACTCGGAGTTTGATTTGTATACTGATTTTATATTAGTATGCGACAGCCCAGTAAACCATGTGCTTAGCCTTTTTACCGCAGCAAACGCATACGTCGGAAAGCTGTTCCTGCTCGAACGGAATACATCTCGAACCTACTCCCGTCTGTTCTTTAACGGAATCCTCGCACGCTTCGTCTCCGCACCACATAGCCTTGATAAATCCGTCGCCGTGCTCTGCTCTCGCCTGTTTAATTTCATCGAGGGTCGTGCATGCGTACGTTCTTCTGTCCATATTCTCCTTAGCTCTGTTGTAAAGAGATGTTCCGATATCGTCAAGGAGCGCGGAGATTTCACTTTCAAGATTGTCAAGAGAAACAAAAATCTTCTCTCTCGTATCTCTGCG
>DJEG01000067.1:3027-53487 GCA_002431305.1 Ruminococcaceae bacterium UBA5904
GGTACGCCCTTCATCTCATACTCAGCAAACTTCCAGCCTGCGGAGTTATCCGAAACGTCGGACTTTACTCTGAATGATTTTGCAAGTCTTACTCTTAACTCCTCCGCCTTGTCAAGAACGCCCGGTTTATGAGATGCTATCGGAATTATGATAACCTGCGTGGGCGCAACCTTGGGAGGCAGTACAAGTCCGTTGTTATCGCCGTGCGACATGATGAGCGCACCGATGAGTCTGGTCGTGGTACCCCACGAAGTCTGATGAACATACTGTAACTTATTATCCTTATCCGTAAACGTCATATTGAACGCTCTTGCGAAGCCGTCGCCGAAGTAATGCGAAGTACCCGCCTGAAGCGCCTTACCGTCGTGCATGAGAGCCTCGATGGCGTATGTTGCGACAGCGCCCGCGAATTTATCGCTCTCTGTCTTTCTGCCCTTTANNTGGATGCCAAATGCTTTTGCAAAACCATCACCAAAGTTGTGGCTTGTTCCTGACTGTAATGCCTTACAGTCATGCATTAAGGCTTCGATTGTGTAAGTAGCTTCTGCACCGGCGAATTTTTCTTTCTCTGTTTTTCTTCCTTTTACTAATGGAATCGCTAACACATTCTCGCAGAAATCTGCGTATACATTAAGCATCTGCTCTGTTCTTTCCTTTGCTTCTTCTGCTGTTGCGTGGAAAGTATGTCCCTCCTGCCATAAGAATTCTCTCGAACGCAGGAACGGTCTAGTAGTTTTTTCCCAACGAACAACGTTGCACCACTGGTTATAAAGCTTGGGGAGATCTCTGTATGAATGAATTATATTAGCATAATGCTCGCAGAAAAGAGTCTCGGAAGTAGGTCTGACGCAGAGCTTTTCGGGGAGTTTCTCGGTTCCGCCGACAGTGACCCACGCGCATTCGGGCGCAAATCCCTCTACATGATCCTTTTCTTTCTGCAAAAGGCTCTCGGGGATAAACAGGGGCATGTAAACATTCTCATGTCCCGTTTCCTTAAAACGCTCGTCCATCTGCTTCTGGATAAGCTCCCATATTGCGTAGCCGTAGGGACGTATAATCATACAGCCCTTTACACTTCCGTAGTCGATAAGGTCGGCTTTTTTTACGACGTCGGTATACCATTTCGCGAAGTCGTCCTCCATTGAGGTTATAGCCTCGACCATCTTTTTATTGTCAGCCATTTATGTACACTCCTTTATATTTACACCTTTTAAAACAAGCGAATGTCTCAGGGAATCAACGCCGTCCTTAAACGACGAATAGCAAATTGCGTCCATTCCGCACCTGCGCGCCCCCTCGGCGTTTTCCTCGAGATCGTCTATAAACAGACATTCGTCCGCTTTGAGCGAATATTTTCTAAGCAATGAAAGATATATGCCCCTCTCGGGTTTGAGAATATGAATATCGCACGAAACGACACCGCCTTTTAAAATCGATATCGCGGGAATATATTTTGAATAATCGTAAAAATCATACCCCGCGTTGCTTAAAAGATACGTACCGTATCCGTTCGAATTTAATTCGGAAATAAGCTCGTACATCCCTTGCGCGGCGGGCATATTCGTCCGTCCGAAATTTTCCTCAACATATAATTTTCTAAGCAGTTTAACCGCACTGTCCGAAATCTCGGGGGAAATAATATCTATAACCTCGGCATGAGTTTTAAGCCCCCGGTCGGTATCTCGATAAAGCTCGCTTTTATAGAACTTATCGAGAATCTGTTTTATATCGACCTCGTTGTCCGTATATTTTCTCAGCGTTTTTTCCGGGTCATAGCAAATGAGCACATTGCCCATGTCAAAAACGATATTCTTAATCATCCGCGCCCTCCGTAAAACGAACGGCGTCGCCGACGGTAACAAACTTTTCGAGAGCCTCGTCGGGACATTCCATCGAAAACTCATCCTCTATGCTCATGGCGATATCAATCATATCCATATCGCCCGCGCCGAGTTCTTCAAATGTCGTCTCCTCGGTTACAAAATCGGCATCACAGCCGAAAAGCTCACATATAATATCTCTGATTTTTTCAAAATTCATATCGTATTACAAGCAAAAAAGCGGTACGCGCAGTCCTTTGCATGTGTACCGCATTTTTAAATAATTTAATAATTACTTTCTGCCCTTGAACATATCGAATATATCGATAAGATCGTCGTCGTCCGTTCCGTAGGATTCCTTAACCTCGGGTTCGGGTTTCTTCTCGGGTTCCTTTGCGGTTTCCGCTTTCTCTGCGGGAGCGGAATCCTCGTCGGGAAGTTCAAATACGGGAGCAGAATCCTCTTCTTTCTCGCCGATTTCATTCTTAACGTCGCCGAAACCGGTAGCTACAACGGTAACAACCATTTCGTCGTCAAGACTCTCGTCGAACGCAACGCCGAAGATGATGTTTGCGTCCGGATCCGCCGCGTCCGAAATAATCGAACAGCACGTATCGACAGCCTCGAGAGCGATATCATTGGAGGCGGTAATATTGATAATAATACCCTTTGAACCCTTGATAGTGGTTTCGAGCAGAGGGCTGGAAATAGCCGCGTTTGCAGCGGTCTCCGCCTTGTCCTTTCCGCTGCCTCTGCCCACGCCCATATGCGCGTGACCCGCATCCTTCATGATAGCGGTAACGTCGGCAAAGTCAAGGTTGATAAGTCCGGGAACGGTGATAAGCTCGGCAATACTGCGTACGCCCTGACGAAGAACGTCGTCTGCTACGTTGAATGCGTTAACAAGCGTAATCTTCTCGTCGGAAACAAGTTTTAATCTCTCATTAGGAATAATGATAAGAGAATCGACATGCTTTGCAAGCTCTGCGATACCGTCCTCCGCCTGCGCCATTCTGCGTCTGCCCTCGAAATTAAAGGGCTTGGTAACAATACCTACGGTAAGAATACCCTTATCCTTGGCCATCTGAGCGATAACGGGAGCCGCACCGGTTCCTGTTCCGCCGCCCATACCGGCGGTGATGAATACCATATCGGTTCCGTTGAGAGAGTCGTTTATAACGTCCATGCTCTCCTCAGCCGCCTTCTGTCCTATCTCGGGTCTTGCGCCGGCACCCTTGCCCGCGGTAACCTTTTCACCTATCTGAATCTTTGTATCTGCTTTAGAAAACATGAGAACGTGCTTATCGGTGTTAACGGCGATAAACTCAACGCCCTGAACGCCGGAATCGACCATGCGGTTGATAGCGTTTCCGCCGCCTCCGCCTACGCCTATTACCTTAATCTTAGTAACGTCCTCGTACTCGTTTGAAATTTCAAAAGACATTTAACTTCCTCCAATACGTGTAACTCCACACTCACATTATTTTAATCAACATAACCCAAAATAATTAAATAATTATACATTTAATATAATATCATGATTATTTGTAAATTTCAACATTTATTTTAATAAAATCAAGCGTATAAATGATTTTATTAATTTTCGTCCGTCTGCGCCGTATTCGGTTCGCTTAGCGATTCTCTTGTCTCAAGAAGTTCCGATTTATCGCGATCGGGACGTACAAACGCCTTTGACTGAGAGCTTAAATCAATTATCAGATCCGAGACAAAACTTTTTTGATTTTCAGCCTCTATCGTCTTTGACGCAAGCCGTAATTTGCTCTGCGCGTCCGTCATAGAACCGAGTATGCACGTTATTCTGTTTGAAACAACAAACCTTATATCCGTGTCCGATTCGAGATTTATTTTAGTAACGTCTGTTATCGAATACTCGCCGAACAGACTGCCGAGCTTCATCAGCTTATCGTACTTATCTGCGTCGTCAAATACGCACTGCGCGCCTTTTGCCGCCTGAGTTAATGTAACGCCGGTAACAAGAGCCGCCGATGCGGGAATCGTCGCGGAACTGTCGTCTAAAACCTTTGCGTTATCATTAAATAAAATATATCCCGCAGTCGATGATACCGCGTATTTTGCATACGTATCGGATACTGTTATCTCGAGCGTATCGGGCAGTTTTCTTTTTATTTTTGCCGTGCCTATATACGGCAGTAATGTTTCTATCGACTTCTGAGCGCCCGAAACGTCGGCTATTATAAGATTCTGACCGACGGAAAATCCGGATGCGTTTATTATTTCATCATTTGTATAATAAGAACTTGCCTGTTTATTTGACTGCGCATTTTTAACGGTAATATTGTTTACCTTAAAAAATGCCGCCGATATTACTATTCCCGCAATAAGAGCAATGATAAGAAATACGAAGAAAATAATCAAATTTCTGCGCACAACGGCTCTTTTGCGTTTCTGAGAACTTATTTTTACCTGTTCCGAACGCGACAGCTGTGCGGCAGGCTGGGTGCGCTGTCTGTTATCTTCACTTGACGCTCTCCGATTCATTATCCTCATCCTTTTTTATGTCGGCACCCAGTCCCGAAAGAACCGTGTGTATATTTTCGTATCCTCTGTTTATAAGTTTGATATTGTGTATCGTTGTCTTTCCGTCGGCGGCAAGCCCCGCGACAACAAAAGCCGAACCGCCTCTTAAGTCCGGGGTTATAACGCTCGCTCCCGTCAGTCTGTCGACGCCCTCGACAACCGCCATTCTGCCGTCAACTCTTATCTTAGCGCCGAAACGCAGAAGTTCGCTGACGTGCTTGTATCTTGATTCGAAAACGGTCTCTATCATTACGCCCGTTCCCCGGCACACGGTCATGACCGCCATTATCGGCGCCTGCATATCCGTCGGAAATCCCGGATACGGCATAGTTCTGACCGTTCTTATGCTCTTTAATCTTTCGGGAGCAGTAATCGTAAGAGAATTTACGTCCGTGTCTATCCTGCATCCTGCCTCTTCAAACAGCGGAAGAACAGGCATGAGATGCGCCGGGATTATTCTGTTAAGCGTAACCCTTCCGCGTGTGACTGCGGCCGCAGCCATATACGTTCCGGCCGCTATCCTGTCGGGAATAACCGTGTGTTCGCACGCGTGAAGTTTTTTAACGCCGTCGATAACGACCGTTCCGTATCCCGCGCCGGAAACTTTCGCTCCGCACGAATTGAGAAAATCGGCAAGGTCGCTTATTTCGGGCTCTCTGGCAGCATTGTTTATAACTGTTCTGCCATTTGCCGTGACAGCTGTCAGAATTATATTTTCCGTCGCGCCGACGCTCGGAAACGACAGCGTAATACTGCATCCCTCAAGTTCTTTTAAAACCTTAAAACTGATATTGGCAAACTCCTCGGTTATCTGAACGCCGAACTTCTGTATCGACGACAGATGAAGGTCGATAGGTCTTAACCCAATCTCGCATCCGCCGGGAGACGAAAGCTCCGCCGCTCCCATACGCCCGATAATCGCGCCTAAAAATATTACTGACGAGCGCATCTGGCGCATTAACGAATCCGGGATATCATATTTATCGACCGACGTCGAATCTACTCTCAGAGACGAGCCCTCGCGTTTTACCTTGCAGCCGAGATGTCTTAAAATTCTGACAGTCGCGTCTACATCCGTTATATCGGGACAGTTATGAATAACAGACTCGCCGTTTACAAGCACCGAGGCGGCAAGTATCGGAAGCACGCTGTTCTTGGCTCCCTGAACGTTCAATTCACCCGAAAGACGTTCACCGCCGTTTATTACGTAACAGGACACCTTAATCCCACCTTTCATACTGCATACTATGCCGCGGGATTTGTCCGTGTTATAATTAATAAACTTATGACATATAATTTATTTTTCGTTTGCTAATTTAACTATTATGTCCGCTATCTGTTTCTGCGCGTCGGGTTTTGACATTTTTTTTGCATTCGACGCGATTTCGTCTCTTAATTCTTTGTTATCAAGAAGCTCTGTGACAACTTCGAGGAGTTTTGCGTCCGTAAGGTCTTTCTCCTCAATAATTCTCGCCGCGTTGTTGTTTACGAGAGCCATGGCATTGTGGTACTGGTGATTTTCCGCAACGTTGGGCGAGGGAATAAGTATCGACGCTCTGCCGACAGCCTCTATCTCCGAAAGAGAGCTTGCTCCGCTTCTGCCGATTACGATATCGGCGGCTGACAGGCAAACATCCATGTCGTTGATGTACTCGCTGACTCTTATGTTCTTTTCATTGTCAATATCAACGCCTTTTTCCTTAAGCGTTTCGGGAACCCATGTTCCGTACTGACCGTAGGCATGGATAAAACTGCACTTATTTTTATCGTGAAGCTCGGCTATAAGCGAACACATAGCGTTGTTTATCGTTTTTGCTCCGAGACTTCCGCCGAACGAAAGAATCAAAGGTTTATCGTCAAGCCCGAGCTTTGCTCTTGAAAAATCCCTGTCTGCGGATAAAATTTCACCCCTTACGGGAAGTCCGGTAACAACGGGCTCAACTTTACATTCGAGATACTCTGCGGCTTTGGGCACTGTCAGCATAACTGCGTCCGCCGTTTTTGCAAGAGCCTTATTAGTAACTCCGGGAAACGCGTTCTGCTCGTGAATTGCCGTTTTTATTCCCATTTTCGCAGCCGTCCGTACGACGGGACCGCTTACATATCCGCCGAATCCTACAACAACGTCGGGATTAAAATCCTCTATAAGCTTTTTACAGCTCGAGGTTGACTTCATAAGCTTAACGACAGTGCCTATGTTTCTCTTTATATTCTCCAAACTTAATTTTCTCTGAAATCCGCTTATTTCTATCGTTTTAAAATCGAATCCAGCGGCAGGAACAAGTCTTGATTCCATCTTTTCTTTGGTTCCGATAAAGAGTATTTTCGCGTCGGGATAACGCCGCCTTATCTCCCCTGCGGCTGCAAGAGCGGGGTTAATATGGCCGCCGGTTCCGCCTGCGGCAAACATTATTTTCATTTGAATCCGTCCTTATTCGTTAAGCGATTTTTTATTTCTTGATGATCTCGACACAGACAGAACCATACCCATCTGCACCATAAATATTACAAGCGACGTTCCGCCGTAGCTGAAAAACGGGAGACTGATTCCCGTATTCGGAATCGAGTCCGTCGCAACGGCAACATTCAATATTACCTGAATTCCTAACTGCAAAACGATGCCCATGGCGAGCAGTCCGCCGAAACGGTTTTTTGCCGTGGTTCCTATGACTATGCCTCTCCAAACAAGAAGCGTAAATAGAAGCAGAAGCATCATAGCTCCGAAAAATCCCGTTTCCTCGCAGACTATCGCAAAGATAAAGTCGTTCTGGGGCTCTGAAACGTACATGTATTTCTGAGTCGAACCGCCCAGTCCGGTGCCGAAAAATCCGCCCGAACCTATCGCGTACAGAGATTGATTCGTCTGCCAGCGCGCGCCAGTAGGCTCGTAGTCCTTATCAAGCCATCCTATAATACGGTTGCCCATGTATTTTTGAAGGATTCCGCCCGAACCGCTGTCCCTTGTCGACATTACAAGATAACATACCAATGCGGCGACGCCGAGCACTCCGATTACTCCGATAATGAACCATCGGTCTCTGACTCCTCCCAAAAACATCATAACGCATCCGATAAGGAATATTATGACCGCGCCGGAAAGGTGGTTTTCCATATAAATCAAAACCGCGAACATTCCCGTAAGCAAAATGACCGCTATCGTCGGGAAAGCCGATTCTTTTATAAACCTGCGGTACTTTATGTCGACCATGCGCGCAAAGCGTCCGCGCGACATTTTATTGGAAAACATCTCCCTGTGATAAGCGTCGAATATAACCGCGCTTACGAGTATCAATGTAAACTTGGCTATCTCCGACGGCTGAAACGTCATGAAGCCTAAATTTATCCAGCGTTTGAAACCGGGTTTGTACTCCGGGAGCACCAGTACCAGCAGAAGCAGTCCGACGGTAACGGCAAGTATTATTTTATAAAGCCTGCGCCATGTTTCGAAATTGATTCTCGACACGGCAAGCATTGCGGCAATTCCCAGTACGGCGAAAATAGCCTGCCTTTTGAAAAAGTACATCGGATCGTCGTATTTATAGTATGCATAAGGATAGCTTGCGGAAAACTGCATTATAAGACCGAAGCAGAGAATAGCGAGAACGAATATCAGAAAAAGGATATCCATACTGCCGTAATTGATTAAATTTCCGAACAGCTCGGCAAGGGAAAACTTTTGCCTTTTCTTTACAGCCGCCAAATTAATTCCTCCGATCTTGATAACTGCAATTTATAATATCATACCGGTCTGCCGAAGTATGTAAGCAGAATTCCGATAATGCTTCCTATAATGTTGACAAGCGAAAATACGTAAACGATTTTCTTTTCGCCCCATCCGCATTTTTCGAAATGGTGATGAATGGGGGCCATTTTAAATATACGCTTGCCATGAGTGATTTTGAAATAAGATATCTGAATTACGTCAGAAAGAAATTCGCAGACGTAAACGATTCCGCACAGGAGGATAAGCCACGGAGCGTCGACGCAGTAAGCGACGGCGACGACGAGACCGCCCAAGAACATCGAACCGGTGTCGCCCATCATAACCTTGGCGGGATTCCAGTTCCAGATAAGATAGCCCGCAAGCGAACCGAAAAGCGAGGCGCAGAGAATGCTGACTCCGAAATAATTTCTGATAATCGCAATTACGATTCCCGCCGCCGCAAATGTCGCGGTTACGCTCGCGCACAGTCCGTCTACGCCGTCGGCAAAGTTAACGGCGTTTACGGTACAGTACATTGCCGCAAGTCCTATCGGTATAAACCACAGACCTATATCGACGTTTCCGACAAACGGAATGAACATATATGTCGACTTCGACAGGAAAAGCGCCGTAAGATACGCAATCATAACAACTATCTGCATTATGCTTTTCTGAACTATCGTAAGTCCCAGATTACGTTTTTTTGCGACCTTTATATAATCGTCGGCAAAGCCTATGGCGGCAAAGCCCAATGACATAAGTATGCCCGCGTAGAATTTAACTTTTACGTTGTCCGCGTCAGTCATGTGTCCGTCGGCGACGATATCGCGTTTTAATATCAGATTCGTTCCGATAACCACAGCCAGCGAGAATATAACTCCGATTATAAAGAGTATTCCGCCCATGGTCGGCGTGCCCTGTTTTTTCTTATGCCAGCTCGGACCTATGTCGAGTATCGTCTGTCCGAACTTCAGCTTGTGAAGCCACGGAATTATAACGTACCCCAGCAGAAACGCGATAATAAAACCGAGTACCGCCGCGATAACGAGAAATAAATATTTTGAGCTTTCCATAACGCTCCGCCTTTCACTTCCGACCTTTAAACCGGGCAAATTTCCGCGTTTATCAGCCGATCATTTCATATACTTTTTTTATAACGTTTTCAAGTTTCATGCCGTGGCTTGCCTTGAATGAAACCGCGTCTCCCTCTCTTAGAACCGAAACAAGCCTTTGAGCAAGTTTATCCCCGTCGGCAAAGCTCTCGACGTTTTTCATACCGCGGTCTCTTGCCGACAAAGCAATATCTTTTGCCCTCTCGCCGTAGGTAAAGAGCATATCTATACCCGCCGACGCGCAGTACTCACCGCACATTCTGTGCGCGTTTTCGGAAAACGAACCGAGTTCGAGCATATCGCCGAGAACGGCGATTCGTCTTTTCGCGTCGATTTTTGACAGCGTGTTCAGCGTCGCTTTAACCGAATCGGGACTTGCGTTATAGCAGTCCTCAATAAAAGTAATCCCGTTTTTATTTACAATATTCTGTCTCATGCCCGACGGAACGTAATGTGTAAGAGCCTCGGCGCAGTCATTAAGAGGGATACCGAGTTCTCTGCCGACAGCTATCGCGGCGAGCGCATTATACACGTTATGAATGCCTATCGCGGGCAGTCTGACGCGCACTTTCTCTCCGTAAGCCGAAACGGTAAATTCGGTAAACAGTCCGTCCTCTTTGATATCGTCGGCGCGGACCTTGCAAACGGGATTTGTAACAGAGAAAAATACGACTTTAAATCTCTCGCTCATAACGGTTGAAAGAAGGTCGTTGTCCCCGTTTAAAACAAGCGGAGAACCTTTCTCCATTCCCTCTATTATTTCCAACTTCGCCCTGAGTATGTTCTCTCTTGAACCGAGATTCTCAATATGTGACACGCCGACATTTGTTATGACGCCTATCGTCGGTCTCGACGCGCGCGTAAGGCGCGATATCTCGCCTAAATGATTCATTCCCATTTCGATAACGGCGCACTGCGTGCTTTCATCCATTGACAGCAGAGTCAACGGCATGCCGATATCGTTATTTAAGTTACCCTGCGTTTTAAGCGTGTTGTATTTCGCGCCCGCGACGAGAGCTATCATATCCTTTGTCGTAGTCTTGCCTACGCTTCCCGTCAGTCCGATAACCGGAATGTCAAACGTCGAACGGTAATATGCGCCCAGGTCAAGCAGAGCTTTTTTCGTATCGTCAACGTAAATAACGGGAATATCCGCGTTCGTTTCCTTTCTGCACATTACCGCGGACGCGCCCGATTTTACGGCTGAATCTATAAACGCGTGACCGTCGAAATTATCACCCTCGAGGACTATGAACAGTCCGCCGTTTACGGGTTTTCTCGAATCTGTAAACACGGCGCTGACATTTGCCTCTCCTACGGCTCTGCCGTTGACTGCCGCCGCGATTGTCGATGTATTTAAAGTTTTCACAGTATCACGACCCGATTGTAATTATTTTATTTTGCCCGAAAGAATGTCTCTTACGATTTCTCTTTCGTCATAATGGATTTTTCCGGTTGAAAGTATCTGATAAGTTTCGTGTCCCTTGCCGGCAAGCAGTACGATATCGTCCTTCTTAGCCTGAGACAATGCGTGAGCAATAGCCTTTGTCCTGTCAGGCTCGACGTATTTTGCAACCTTGATTCCCTTAACGCCGACGAGTATTTCGTCGATAATGCTTACGGGGTCCTCGCTTCTCGGATTGTCAGAGGTTACAACGATATAATCGGACAGCTTTGCGGCAATCGTACCCATTATCGGGCGTTTCGTTCTGTCTCTGTCTCCGCCGCAGCCGAATACGGTTATTATTCTGCCCTTTGCGGTTCGTCTTAACGACGTGAGAATGTTTTCGAGTCCGTCTGGCGAATGGGCGTAGTCAATTATTACGGTGTAATCCGTACCGGTCGGTACGACCTCGATTCTGCCCTTGACTCCGTGACACTTGCTCAGAGCCTCGCATACTGCGCCGAAATCAAATCCGAGCTGTGCAACGCAGACCGCCGCCGCCATTGAATTATATACTGAGAACTCGCCGGGAATCGGGAGTTTTACATGTTCTATAGCGCCCATGGTTACAAGCTCGTATTCGATAGAGTCGTTATTCATTCTGATATATTTTGCGGTGTAGTCCGCCGCATCCTGTTTTTCCGAATATGTTACAACTCTGCCCTTTACGCCCATAACCATTCTGCCTGCGTGCGGATCGTCTAAGTTGACAATGCACGTATCTGCGTTTTTAAATAATTTTGACTTAGCCTCGGCGTAGTTTTCGAACGTTCCGTGATAATCGAGATGATCTCTCGTAAGATTCGTAAACACCGCGCACGTGAATTTGCATCCGTCTACCCTGCCCTGGTCGAGAGCCTGCGACGAAACCTCCATAATGCAGTATTCGCACTTTGCCTCAACCATCTTTGCAAACAGCTCCTGAAGTTCGAAGCACTCGGGAGTCGTCAGCGACGACGGATATTCCTCGTCTCCTATCATATTTTTTACGGTTCCTATAAGTCCGGATTTCTTACCGAGAGAATCGAGTATCTGTTTTATAAGAAATGTAGTTGTTGTTTTGCCGTTGGTTCCGGTAAGACCGATAAGTTTAAGCTTCTTTGCGGGGTTGCCGAAGAAGTTTGCGCACATTATAGAAAATGCGCTTCTCGTATCGTTTACTATTATCTGATTTTTAACGCCCACGTCATGTTTGCAGACAACGGCGACGGCGCCCTTTTCCGTCATTTCTTTTGCGGCGGTATGACCGTCGAAGTTCTTGCCTTCGATACAGATAAATACCGCGCCCTCTCTTATTTTTCTTGAATCCGCGGTGAGATATACCGCCTCGGCGTCCTCATATTCGTTCTTTACCTTCACGCCTTTCATAAGCTGAGAAAGCAGCATAGTTTTGACCTCCTTTATGTGTTCGCCATATCTTTCACTGTATAATAATATGATAATATTTTATAATTATCAGTCCGACACATCCACGTTCGTCTTGAAGTAAACCGTTATTACCTCGCCCATTTCCGCCTGAGTATTCTTTTCAATACTCTGTTTATACGCGTAAACCGCCGAAGAATTGTTACTTCCCGAAATTCTGATATTCAGTCCGCTGTTCGTTGCCGCATAATTCGCCTGAGATACCGTCATGCCAGTAAAGTCGGGAACGGTAACGGTTCTGTGCGGTTCGGACGAATCCGTATACACAACGATAACTCCGTCGGAGGGAATAGACCTTCCGCTCTCGGGATACTGCGAAACAACCGTATTGCCGTCTCCTACTACGGTAACGGTAATGCTGCCCGAATTCTGAGAGGATTTAGCTTCGCTTACGCTCAGACCGACAAGATTGGGCGCGGTCTTTGCGAGACTTTCAAGTTCCTCATCCGAATAAACCGGGTCAACGCCGAGTGACGGCAGAATCTGTTCAAAAACTCTGCACGCTACGGGAGCGGCGATTGCTCCGCCTCCGTGGTCGCCGACAGGCTCGTCAACGATTATCAGAACGGCAACTTCGGGATCATCGGCAGGCGCGAAACCGCAGAACGACGCGATATAAACCTCCTCGCCGTTTTCGGCGTTGAGCTTTTCGAGTTTTTCCGAGGTACCCGTTTTACCCGCTACGTGATAGCCGGGGACATAAGCGTTTTTACCGGTACCGGACGATACAACCTGCTCCATTGCGGAACGTATTATCTTTGCGGTGTCCTCGCTTATAACCTGACGTTTTACGACGGGCTGGGTTTTTGAAACGGTGTTACCCTGCTGGTCAACGGTTTTGTCGACTATATACGGAGTCATAAGTTTTCCGCCGTTGGCTACCGCGGATATGGCGGTAATCATCTGAATCGGCGTTACCTTAAACGACTGACCGAACGAATATGACGCAAGATCCGACTTCGTAAAATCGCTCTCGCTTTTATAAAGTATACCCGCGGCGGGACTGCTCTCGGCGGGAAGGTCCACTCCCGTAGCCTCGGTCAGTCCGAACGCGTCGAAATATTTGTAATAAGTCTCCTGTCCGAGCGCGCTTGCAAGCGTAACGGCAAACGGGTTGCACGAATTTTTAAGAAGGTCGACAAACGTTTCGCTTCCGTGACCGCCGTGCTTCCAGCAGTTTATATGTCTAGTCGCATAGTCAATCGAGCCCGAGCAGTAGTACGACGTATTAAGATCTGCCACGCCTTCTTCGATTGCGGCCGACGCCGTTATGACTTTAAATACGGAACCGGGTTCGTACGTATCGCTTACGGCTCTGTTTCTCCACTGCGAATAATTTGCGGTAAGTTCCGCCTCGCTCTTTTCTTTTTCGTCGGTAATTTCGTTGATTTTATCAACAAGCCTCTGATCCGTTATCGTGTACGGGTCATTCAAATCATAATCTGGAAGCGACGCCATGCCGAGTATCGCGCCCGTGTCAACGTCCATTACGATTCCGTATGCGTACGACGCATTTGTGTCCTCGAGAGCCTGAGTAAGAGAACTTTCAAGCGAATGCTGAACGAACGAATCGAGTGTGAGCACAAGGTCAAGTCCGTTCTGCGCGTCGTACGTAGTCTCGTATTTATTCGGAAGCTCGGACATCATGCCGTCCCTCGTCGTGATTCGTCTGCCGGCAACGCCCGACAGCTCGTCATCGTAATAAGCCTCGAGCCCGTACCTGCCCTTGCCGTCCGTATCGGTAAATCCGATAACAGATGAAGCTAGCGTACCGTAGGGATAATATCTCTTAGTATCGGGGTCGATACAGATTATGTTTCCGAGTTCGTTTTTCGAAATAAATTCCGTCAGTTCGTCCTTGGTTTCTTTTTCAATCTTGCTTTTAAGAAGCTGATAGGAATAGTTAAGCTCTGTATATCCGCGGAGCTTTTCTTTATCTATATCGAGAATTTTTGAAACATTTTCAATTATGAGTTCGCGCGTTTCCTCTCTTGTTTTTTCATTTGAAATATTGTTAATTTTCGACGGATTCATATACGCAAGCCATACGGACGCGCTCTTTGCGAGTATATTCATGTCCGAATCGTATATTGTTCCTCTCGCGGCGCTTAACTGCGTATCGCTTAACTGCTGGCTTTCCGCCTTCGCTTTATAATCGTCGCCCTTGAAAACCTGAATATATCCGACTCTTAATAAAAGCGAAACAGAGAGAATACTAACAATTATGAGAGCAAAATATCCTCTTTTTTTTCGTGTATCTATCTTTTTCACTGTAATTTTGCTCCTTTCGTCGCTGCCTGCCGTATTGCCATAAAAAGGGCGAAACAAAATTTCGCCCTTTATAATCATGTCTATTGGACGGGGATAGAAAATATGCCCCGTTATTTATATTCTTTATTTCCCGAAAAAACGACCTGATCGCCGTCGCATACATTAAAATATGTAATCTTATAATTCTCGAGTTTTACCATTCCGAGAACGTTAACCGCATAATCCTCAACCTTGTCAAGCGATATCATAGAGTCAAGCTGAGTCTGAAGTCTTACCTGTTCGCTTTTCGCCTCGGAAATGCGGGTATCAACCGTCGTTATCTCCCTGCCGATATTGTCTATGGTAACACGGCAGTAAATAAGAGAGCTTATCATTGAGAATAAGACAAGAGCAAGCGCAATCGTCTTTAACGCCTTTACCGCACTTATGCGCGTCTGCGCTACGGCAGACTTCGAGGGCTTGTTTTTCTTCATTATCGATATTAATTCGGCAAAAAACGACTGCTGAGAAGGCGCGGGCGCCGGCTGTTTTCTTCTCGGCTGAGGATTTACCCTATCGGGAGTTCTCTTACGCTGAGGCTGTCTCGGCTGCGGATTGTATTCAGGTGCCGACGTACCGTAATCACGCGGCTCGAATAATGAAAAATCATATGCCTCATTCCCGTAATAAGCCAATTTTATAACTCCCTCTCCGCCGATAAACGGCTGTATATAAACATCCAAAATCAAAAAATCAAAGTTTTACGACCGCCCTGAGCCGTGCACTCCGGCTTCTGGGGTTAGATTCAACTTCCTCGGGCGGCGGGGAAATCGATTTAAACGGCAGTCTGCCCCGCGGGGTTCGTCCGCAGACGCAAACCGGAAAATCCTTGGGACATATACAGCCCCTGCAAAATTCATTAAAAGTATTCTTTACGATTCTGTCCTCAAGCGAATGAAACGTTATGACCGCCAGCACTCCGCCGGACGAAAGAATGTCGAACATATCATTGAGCGAACCCTCGAGCATGTCAAGCTCACGGTTTACGTATATTCTTATCGCCTGAAACGTTCTGCGTGCGGGGTGCCCGTCGCGTTTTGCCTTTGCGGGCATCGAGGCAGATATAACATCGCACAGTTCGAATGTAGTCTCTATAGGTTTCTTTTCTCTTGTTCTTACAATATTTTTAGCAATCGACGAGGCAAAACGCTCCTCGCCGTAGTCGTTTATAATCTTAGCAAGTTCCGGGTACGAAAGCGTATTGACCGCGTCGTATGCCGAAAATCCGCTTTTGCTCATACGCATATCGAGCGGGGCGTCCTTATGAAACGAAAAACCGCGCTCCGCCGAGTCTAGCTGATATGAGCTGACTCCGAGGTCGGCAAGTATTCCGTCAACACAAGTTAATCCGTTTGACTCTATAACGTTTTTAACATTATCGAAAACATCGTTTACCACCGTCACGTTTTCGTTATCAGTGAAACGGGAGCGGAGGACTGCCACGGCGTCGGGGTCTCGGTCGAGAGCTATTAAACGGCCTGTACCGTCCAGTTTCTCAACGATCTTGGAGGAATGACCTCCGCCGCCGGCAGTCGCGTCAAGATATATCCCATTCTTTCTCACGGACAGTGCGTCTATGGCTTCGTTCAGAAGAACCGACTTATGATTGAATTCCACAAAGCACACCGCCTTTCACCGTCATCAGAATTCTATTCCGCTGCTGAGAAGCTCGTCATCAGATTCTCCCATATAAGAATCCCACTCATCCTGATCCCAAAGCTCGACTCTGTTATCGGCTCCGAGAACCGCGACGTCTTTTTTCAGATGAGCGTGCTCAACAAAATCAGGGCTGAGCGTTATACGTCCCTGTTTATCGGTTTCGACCGTCTGCATCTTTGCATAGAGCATACGCTGTTTGCGTCTGTCCTCCGGAGTGCGTGCGCCTCTCAGCTGCGAGAGAATATCGTTCCACTCGTCGTGAGTGTAAATCGAAACGCATCCGTCGGGAGATTTAAACACAACGAAACTGTCGCCCAAAATCGTTCGGAACTTGGCGGGGATAAATATTCTGTTCTTTGCGTCGATATTATGCTTATATGTTCCGCAAAAATGCTGGTTTTCCACCTTTATCCCCCTCCCGAGTGAAATTTGAGTGTAATTTCGCACCCTATATAGGCTATTATAAAGACAATCAGAAAAAAATGCAAGTGTTTTTTTAATATTTAAGACTATTTAAGAAAAAATTTTTTCATACACTGATTATTCCGATGTCGGTTTTCATTATTTAAAATGAAAAAATAAAAAATCGCCGTATTTCCGACGGCGAAGATGCATATATTTAAGAATTCAGGCATAAAAATTTGAACATTCATACATAAAAAAAGAGAGCCGAAAACGACTCTCTCTTCTCGTTGAATTTTACGATTCGGGCAATCAGTCGATTTCGACCTGAACCTTCATGTCTTTTCTGTTAGCGGTAGCGCGCATAACCGTTCTGATAGCCTTCGCGATTCTGCCCTGCTTGCCGATAATTCTTCCCATATCATCGGGTGCGACATGAAGATGGAAAACTACGATACCATCCTCGTTAACTTCGTCAACCGTAACGCTGACTGCGGACGGATCCTCTACAAGACCCTGTGCGATTGAAACTAATAAATCCTGCATTTTATTTCCTCCTAAACTAACCGTTATATTTAAAGATTTACTTAAAAAAACGGATTATTCAACGATACCCTGTTTTTTAAGAATGCTCTTAACCGTATCGGTGGGCTGAGCGCCGTTCTTAATCCAGGTCTTAGCCTTCTCTGCGTCGATTTTTACATCAATGGGATCCTTGGTGGGGTTGTAATAACCGATTTCCTCGATGAATCTGCCGTCTCTGGGATATCTCGAATCGGCTACGACTATACGATAGAAAGGAGCCTTCTTTGCGCCCATACGGCGAAGACGAATTTTAACTGCCATTTGTAATTACCTCCAAATAATTAACACAATAAAATAAACTGTATGTAAACACCCTTGTGTCTATACCATAATAATAAATTAACAAATATGATTTTACTTGTCGGGGAATTTCATTCCGCCCAGACCGTTCATACCCGCCATACGGCTCAGGTTACGCATTTTTTTCTTAGAGCCCTTACCGCTGAACTGCTTGAACATTTTCTGCATCTGACGGTACTGGTTAAGAAGCCTGTTTACGTCCTCGACCTGCATTCCGCATCCCGCGGCGATTCTGCGCTTGCGCGAGGGATTTATAATGTCGGGATTCGTACGCTCTTTTTCGGTCATGGAATAGATTATCGAAGCTGTTTTATCAAGCATTCTGTCGTCTATATCCGCGTCTTTGATTTTATTTCCGACTCCGGGAAGCATGGAGAGCATGTCTTTCATGGAACCCATTTTCTTAACTTCCTGAAGCTGAATAAGCAAATCGTTAAGGTCGAATTTATTCTTTCTTAATTTTTCCTCAAGCTGAGCAGCTTTTTTCTCGTCGAGAGCCGCCTCCGCCTTATCTATAAGAGAGAGAACGTCGCCCATTCCGAGAATTCTCGAAGCCATACGGTCGGGATGGAACTCGTCGAGATCGTCGAGTTTTTCGCCCACGCCGACGAACTTAATCGGCTTGCCCGTTATCGCTCTCGCGGAGAGAGCCGCACCGCCTCTGGTATCGCCGTCGAGCTTTGTAAGAACGAGACCGTCGATTCCGAGCGCTTCGTTAAACGAAGAAGCTACGTTTACAGCGTCCTGTCCGGTCATTGCATCGACAACGAGAAGAATCTCGTGAGGCTTGACCTCGGCTTTGATATTTTTAAGCTCCTGCATGAGCTGTTCGTCTATGTGAAGACGTCCGGCGGTATCGAGGAATACGTAATCGTAACCCTGATCCTTTGCGTATTTTACGGCTTCCTTTGCGATAATAACGGGATCCTCGGTTCCGCGTTCAAATACGGGAACGCCGACCTGTTCGCCGACAACCTGTAACTGCTTGATGGCGGCGGGTCTGTAAATATCGCACGCGACCAGCAAAGGTCTGTGTCCCTGCGCCTTGAGCCGTTTTGCAATCTTCGCGCAGTGTGTAGTTTTACCGGAACCTTGAAGTCCGCACATCATGACTACCGTCGGGGGATGAGCCGCCGTCGTAAGTCTCGACTGCGTACCGCCCATCAAAGCGGTGAGTTCCTGATTGACAATTTTTATAACCATCTGCGCGGGAGTAAGACTTTCGGTTACCTTAGCGCCTATTGCCTTCTCCGTTACCGAAGCTGTAAAATCCTTTGCGACTTTATAGCTGACGTCAGCCTCGAGCAATGCAAGACGAACCTCTCGCATAGCCTCCTTAACGTCGGCTTCTGTAAGACTGCCCTTGCTTCTCAGCTTTTTAAAGGCGGCCTCTAATTTGTCGGAAAGACCTTCAAATGCCATTACTGATACCTCTTACTGTTCATTGAGCGCGGCGGCGACGGACTGAATTTTGACCGAAAGGTCGTTTATCTCCATCGACAATCCGCATTTAAGGTTTTGCCTGTTTATTTCCGCGGCCGCTTCGGAAATCTCCTCGAGTCCCGAACGGAGATCCCTGAATTTTTTAACGAACGCGAGTTTTTCCTCCATTTCCTCGAGCTGTGCCTCGGCGCGTTTTATAGAATCGCGCACGCCCTGGCGTGTAATGCCTACGTTATCGGCAATCTCGGAAAGTGAAAGGTCGTCGTTATAATAATAATCGAGAAATTCTCTCTGTTTTACGGTGAGCATGTCGCCGTATACGTCAAGAAGCATGATGATATCCAGATTCTTAGCCACCGCAGAAATCCTCCCTCGGATTCCGGCACGAAACGCGCCGGATTTTGAATTACATCTGTAAAGAATAATTGCTTTACAGGCGGTATTATACAACAAAATAATACCTTTGTCAAGAATTTTTTTATCAGCCGGAGCAATTATTTGGTCTCGGCAATGGTTACGCCGTTTTCGCCCTCGCCGAACGTTCCAAGACGGTACGATTTTATCTGCGGATGATGTTTCAAATGCTGTTGAACCGCAGAACGCAGAACGCCTGTTCCCTTGCCGTGTATAACGGTAAACTCCTTAAGCCCAGCCATGACCATACTGTCTATAAACGAGTCAAGAGTCATTATCGCTTCCTCGCTCGTCATGCCTCTTAAGTCGCACCGTGTGCTTACGTCCGCGTTTACACGGCTCTCGCCGACGCGCTTAACGTCGCTCTTTGTTTTCTGCTTAGGTTTTTCAACCAGACGTAACCTGTCGGCCTTTACACGCAGTTTCATAATGCCCGACTGAACTTCCATCTCGCCGTTTTTATCCGCAAGCGAGAGAACCGTCGCCTCGCTGTTCATACCGGCGAGCTTTACCGTGTCGCCGACCTTAATCGGTCTCGACGGAACATAGCCGTCGTCCGCGCTCTCGGTAACGGGATTCACCGCGGCGTCCACGCCGGACATGCTTTTCTTGATCTGAGATTTTGCCTTCTGTACGAACTCGGCGTTTCGTCCTCCGTTTTTAAGCTCCTTTTTAAGCTTATCGACTTCGAACATAAGAGAATTCGCCTCGCGCCTTGCATTCTCGACAAGTCTCATTGCGTCCGAACGAGCCTTGTCGAATTCCTTACGGCGCATTTCCTCGATGTCCTCGAGTCTCGTCTCGGCTTTTTTCTTTAACTCTTCGTTCTGCCGTCTTAATTCCTCCGCCTCGGCTTTTGCCTTTTCCATTTCGGCTCTGCGCGATTCGAGAGAATCAATAACGTCCTCAAAACGTATATTCTCGCCCGAGACCATTTCCTTTGCCTTCTCTATTACCGACGGGCTGATTCCGAGTTTTTCGCTTATTGCAAACGCATTAGAACGTCCGGGAACGCCTATCAGGAGTCTGTATGTCGGGCGGAGCGTCGCAACGTCAAATTCACAGCTTCCGTTTTCCACTCTGTCGGTCTGAAGGGCGTACGCCTTTAACTCTGCATAATGCGTCGTGGCTGCAATCTTCGCGCCTTTCGCTCTTAAATCCTCGAGTATCGATATTGCAAGAGCCGCGCCCTCTACGGGGTCGGTACCGGCTCCCAATTCATCTATGAGAATAAGGCTCGACGAATCCGCGTGCTTGGAGATGTCGACAATGTTTACCATGTGCGACGAGAATGTAGACAGCGACTGTTCTATGCTCTGTTCATCGCCTATATCGGCAAATACATTTTTAAAAACGCATATCCTGCTGTTGTCCGCCGCGGGAATCATCAGTCCGCACATCGCCATCAGCGTTATAAGTCCCAGCGTTTTTATCGATACGGTTTTACCGCCGGTATTCGGTCCCGTTATAACGAGCGAATCAAAATCCCTGCCGAGTCTTATATCCACGGGCACAACTTTGTTTTTATCAAGAAGCGGATGCCTTGCGCGCTTTATATCTATTATTCCGTTATTATTAAGTACGGGAACCGACGCTTTCATTTTATAGGCAAGCTGTGCTTTTGCAAATATAAGATTGAGCTCGCACGCGATTTCATAGCTGTACTTTATCTCGTTTTCGTATTCGCCCGCCTGGGCCGAGAGTTCCGCGAGAATACGCTCGATTTCGTCCTGCTCCTTGCCCTGCAAAACGCGTATCTCGTTGTTTGCCTCAACCACGCTCATGGGCTCTATGAATACTGTCGCTCCGCTCGCCGACGTGTCGTGGACGAGTCCGGGAATCTCATTTCTGTATTCGTTCTTGACAGGAACTACGAATCTGCCGTTTCTCTGCGTAACTATCGCGTCCTGCAAATATTTCTGATACGCCGACGAACGCGTTATGGAGTCGAGTTTTTCTCTTACGGACGACGACTGTCTGCGAATCTTACGTCTTATCTCCGCAAGCGCGGGCGACGCATTATCGGACAGCTCGTCCTCGTTAAGTACGGCGGTATTGATTTTATCCTCGAAATACTTGTTCGGTCTCAATGCCGAAAACTTCGTATCAATACCCGTATCAACGCCCGACTGTCTGTGTCTCCATTCGTAAAGAGAACGTATAACTCTCAAATCCTCGCATATCGTCATAAGTTCTCTGATTGATAAAACTCCTCCCGCGGCGGCTCTCGCCAGAGAATTATTCACGTTTTTAAGACTGCCGAACGACGGTCCGCCGAATTTGGCGAGCAGAATATATGCCGACTCCGTCTCGCCGAGAAGTTTCTGCGCGTCTCTTATATCCGTCTGCGGTTCCATACGTACTGCTTCATATTTTGCGTCCTCGCATGAACAGAACCCCGAGAGCTCTTCAAGAATTTTGTCAAGCTCCAATGCTTTATAATGTCTGTTATTTTCCGTTGTCATTTTTTTATTCCTCATAAATAACGAAACGGTTATTTCAGCAAATCTCGCATCCTCCTACGGGTCTTACGTTAAGTACGTAACATGTTGATTCGCCGAAAACCTTTTCGATTTCCGTTTTATAAACGCTGAGCATGTCCGAGGGAACGAAGGCCTGAATCGTACCTGCGAATCCGCCTCCGTGAACTCTCCACGCTCCTTTTCCTTTCAATATGTATTCGCTCATTGCAAGCGCAAGAGAAACCGGCTGGTTTAAAGGCGCTTTTGCGGAAAATACGTTCTGATTATACATATATGATGAATTTCCGCTCTCTATTACGAGCTTTTTAAACGTCTCGAAATCCCCGTCGGAAAGAGCCTTCGTCTGCTTATCGACTCTGTTATTTTCGCCGAAGAAATGAAGGCCTCTGAGTACCGCTCTCTCGCTTACCTTTTCCCTTACGATATTTATATTCTCAAAAAATTCGTTCTCGTCAACGTCTCTGAGCGCCGTTTTGCCGAAGCACTCCGCCGCGGACTCCATCTCGCTTCTGATAGCGCCGTACTCGTCGGTAAGGTCGGCGTGGCTGGCTCTCGTGTCGACAATGCAGAGATTGTGTCCGCAGGAAGCGAAATCAAAATCTATCGGAGTTATAACGGGATTCGACGGGTCTTTAAAGTCGATATTTACAAATCCGCCGACCGAACATGCCATTTGATCCATAAGACCGCAGGGTTTTCCGAAAAATTCGTTTTCCGCATACTGCGCTATCTGAGCTACTTCAACGGCGGAAACCTTGCCGTCATTGTAAAGATAATTAAGGCACGTGCCGATAAGAACCTCAAACGCGGCGGAAGATGACAGTCCGCTTCCCGAGAGAACCTGAGTCATTGTGGCGGCGTTGAATCCGCCGATTTTATATCCCCTGTTTACGAATCCTCTGCAAACGCCTCTGATAAGCGCCGCAGACGAACCCGTTTCATTCTCGGCGGGTTCGAGAACCGAAATATCAATAATATCCGACTTCGTATACTCCGCGGATTTAACCCTTACGATATTATCATCGTTTTTTGCGGCGGCTGCGACGGCGTCGAGATTGACGGCAGCGGCTATAACCTTACCGCGGTTATGGTCGGTATGGTTACCGCATACCTCGCTTCTGCCGGGGGCTGAAAAGAATCTGATATCTCCGTCCTCACCGTAAAGCGAAACATACAGCGAGAGAATTTTTTTATATCTCTCCTTCTGCTCTTTTACCTTTTCGTCGGTAAAATATATTTTCTTCATAAACGAATCGTACCGGGACGACTCGAGTTTCTGTAAAGTATCGTTATAAGACATAAATATATACTCCTTGCGTTTTATTTTCTTACTTTTTTAATAACGTCAAACACTCCGCCGAGCACGAGCAAAGCTATGCCCGAAACGAAGAGAAGAACTATAATGGGGATAATGAATCCCAAAGAAAACGGATTTCTCGCGTTGCGTCCCATTACGCTGAACGAGAGCATCTGCGGGAGATATCCGATTATGGAAACTATCAAAAACTTCCAATAGTCATAATCGAGCGACCCGTAAAGCTGACTTGCCGCGTTTATCGGAATAATAGGGACAAGGCGCATCAGAAAAAGAATCAAAGTCTGTTCCCCGCCTTTTGTTTCGACAAGCTCCGTTGCCACTCTGCTCGTTCTGATAAGACGTTTCAGATTGCCTCCGCCGAGATGCACGCCCGCCTCGTATTTTATCGTCATAATAAGAATCATGCCCAGGCAGTTTATAAGCATTGCAACGGGCAGTTCGAACACCATCGCGCTGGCGACAAACAGTATCGAAAACGGATACAAAGGCACTGCGCATTTAACGAAAAACAGCATAAACAGAACAAGCACGACGACGCCTTTACTCTCTATAGCGGCGATTTTAAGCTCAAGGTCGGCAAGCCATACGAGATATTCGTTATACTTTTCAGCAAGCGTGTCAATCGGCGCGAATATGCACCATACGGTAAGAATTACCGCTCCTATAAGAAACGATATTCCCGTAATGTAGAACACTTTACGGAATACTCTCATTTTATCCAAACCCGATATCCCCGCCTTTCAGAAAATTATCCAATCTATTTTATCAAAAAAATCAGAAAACATCAAGTATTATTATTGCAATTATAAAATTAATACTGGCATAAAAAATTTATCTATGCTACAATGTAAAAAACATTACGGGAGTGAAATATTTATGAAAATAGTTATTCTTGACGCTTTTGCGCAGAATCCCGGAGATTTAAGCTGGGATTTTCTCAATAAATACGGCGAGACGGAAATATACGACAGAACACCGTCGGAACTCATTTACGAACGCAGCAAGGACGCGGACATACTCGTTACGAATAAAACTCCGCTGACAGGCGAAATGATAGATTCCCTGCCGAAACTTAAATTCGTCTGCACGCTCGCCACGGGCTACAACGTCGTCGACGCGGATAAATTAAAGGAACGCTCGATTCCTCTTTCGAATATCCCCGCATACTCAACGCACGCAGTCGCACAGCTCGTTTTCTCTTTTATGCTCGAACACTGTACGCACGTTTCTCTTCACAGCGAATCGGTAAGGCGCGGAGACTGGAGCAAAAACCCCGACTTTACATATCATCTCACGCCCCTTTACGAACTCGACGGCAAGACGATAGGAATTATCGGCTTCGGCAGAATCGGAAAGGATGTAGCGAAGAAAGCGCACGCGTTCGGCATGAGAACGCTCGTTTACGCTCCGAGAATTCACCCCGGCGCAGAGGATTATATCGAATATACGGATCTTGACACGCTTCTTGCTTCATCCGATTTCGTAACGCTTCACTGTCCGCTGACGGCGGAAACAACGAACCTTGTCAATAAAGAATTCTTAGCCAAAATGAAGAAGAACGCTTTTCTCATAAACACGTCGAGAGGTCCCGTCGTAAACTCGAAAGACCTTGCCGGCGCGCTTAATAATTCTGTCATAGCCGGCGCGGGACTGGACGTTATGACAAAGGAACCGCCCGAGGAAAACGACCCGCTTCTTACAGCAAAAAACTGCATTATCACCCCGCACATAGCATGGGCGGCGCTTGAGACAAGACAGAGGCTCATGAATATTTTCGAGGAGAATATAAAAGCGTTCTGCTCCGGTCACCCCATAAACGTTGTCAATTTATAATCTTATGCCGAGTCCCATGTATACGGGACTCATCCTGTCAAACAGAAAATCCGTGTCGTACACGGCAATCTCAGCCTCCGGGTCAACTTCGGGGGCTATTTTAATTACCGAAGTCTTTTTATTATCCGAATAACAGTACAGCACCGTCCCCGAGTAAAGGGATGCAAAAGCGTACACATCCGAATCTGTTTTCACCGCCGGTGAGCCGTCGGATGAAACGGACAGGTATACGCCGTCTTTATTTTCGGAAAGCTTTACGAATATATTCTCGGCTCCGCACTCGACGCACGAACGAATCAGCGATATTACGGAGTAATACGCGTATTCAAAATTGCACGTAACAAACATATTTTCATTCGTACATTCGAATGTTACCGTTATCCCCCGCATTTTGATAACGTCCGCCGCCGCGCTTATAAGCTCGTCCGTAAAATACGCAAGGTTACCGTACCTGTCGCGCTCATGTCCCGCGCGGGACATCGACATGAATTTAAGACGCGTATATTTTAAACAAAGACTGACGTATTCGTCCTCGCTTAAATCTTCATCGGCATTAAAAACAACGTGCAATGCTTCTCTTATATAAGGCTCATTTCTTGAATTCACCGTCATACCGCCGACCTTTTTAGACAGATTTTTTAAACCGGGTTGAGATTTCATCATTTCAGTCCTTTAAAATACATATTCATACGTTTGTGTCGGTAGTAGTTTTTGTAGGAGTTTACCAAATATTTTTATTGCGGGTTAAATTTTTAACAAACCACTTGCATATTTTTTCATTTCGAGATAAAATATAAACGCAAAAAAAGCGAACAGCTTTAAAAAATGGAGGAATTTTAATATGTCAGTTAAAGTTGCTATTAACGGATTCGGCAGAATCGGACGTCTTGCATTCAGACAGATGTTCGGCGCAGAGGGATACGACGTTGTTGCTATCAACGACCTTACCAAACCCTCAATGCTTGCTCATCTTCTCAAGTACGATACCGCTCAGGGCGGTTACTGCGGAAAAATCGGCGAGAACAAGCACACCGTTACCGCTGACGACGAAGCAAACACCATCACAGTAGACGGAAAGACCCTTACTATATACAAAGAGGCAGACGCTAACAATCTCCCCTGGGGCGAAATCGGCGTTGACGTTGTTCTTGAGTGCACCGGCTTCTACTGCTCAAAAGAGAAGTCAATGGCTCACATCAATGCAGGCGCTAAGAAAGTTGTTATTTCCGCTCCCGCAGGCAATGACCTTAAGACCATCGTATTCAGCGTAAACGAGAAGACTCTTACCGCTGACGATCAGATCATCTCCGCAGCTTCCTGCACCACCAACTGCCTTGCTCCCATGGCTAAGGCTCTTAATGATTATGCTCCCATTCAGAGCGGTATCATGTCGACCATCCACGCTTACACAGGCGATCAGATGATCCTCGACGGTCCTCACAGAAAGGGCGACCTCAGAAGAGCAAGAGCCGGCGCCGCAAACATCGTTCCCAACTCAACGGGCGCTGCTAAGGCTATCGGCCTTGTTATCCCCGAGCTTAACGGCAAGCTCATCGGTTCCGCTCAGAGAGTTCCCGTTCCGACCGGTTCAACCACTATCCTTACCGCTGTTGTTAAGGGCGCAGACGTTACCAAGGAAGGCATCAACGCCGCTATGAAGGCTGCCGCCTCCGAGAGCTTCGGCTACAACGAAGACGCTATCGTTTCCTCCGACGTTATCGGTATGAGATACGGTTCACTCTTCGACGCTACTCAGACAATGGTTTCAAAGATTGCCGACGATCTCTATGAGGTTCAGGTTGTTTCGTGGTATGATAACGAGAACTCCTACACCAGCCAGATGGTCAGAACCATCAAGTACTTCGCAGAGCTCGGCTAATCACCGATTTCAATCACAGTAACAAATCTGCCCCCTGCTGTTTTTTCGGCGGGGGCTTTTTTATTGACATATTAATATCATTATGATATATTGTTTTTAACAATAATAAATAAAGGAGCGACGAGCATGAATAAATTAAGAGGAATTCTTTGGGGACTTGCAATAATAGCCGCCGGAATACTGTGGGGACTCAGCGCCGCGGGAATCCTGACAGTCAAGCTGTTATTTGACGGCTGGTGGACGCTGTTTATAATTGTTCCGTCTGTTATCGGACTTATAACTGATAAAAACAAAACGTTCTCGCTTATAACATTAATAATCGGATGCATACTGCTCGCGTCGAATTACGCGGATATGAAACTAGTTAAGGCTCTGATTTTCCCGGCTATAGTCGTCGTTATAGGATTCGGAATCCTGTTTAACAACATTTCATCAAGAAAACAGAATGACGAATTTATACAGTCATCCCCGAGCAGTACCGGATACGAGGAATACTCCGCAGCGTTTGCACAGCAGAATTTTCATTTCACAGACGAATTCAGGGGCGGTAAATTTACGGCGGTATTCGGCTCGATAAGGGTTGATTTAAGACAGGCGATAATCCGCGATAACGTTAACATGACGGTCAGCGCAGTATTCGGAGGCGTTGAAATTTTCGTTCCGAATTATGTAAAAGTTGTTTCAAAGTCAAGCAGCATAGTCGGTGGTACAGCGGATAAATCAAATAAAAATCTGCCCGCGGACGCGCCGACCATATTCATAAACGCGCAGAATACTTTCGGGGGAACGGAAATCAAATTAAACTGATAAATACTGAAAACACGAAAACAGCGGTAAGACCAAAATCGGTTTTACCGCTGTTTGCTTTTTATCAATTAAATCTATAAAAGGAACTTTTCAATCGCCTGACCTACTCCCCCGTCATTGCAGTCACAGGAGACATATGTACATATTTTTTTAACCTCGTCGATGGCGTTGCCCATAGCCACGCTGATACCGGCAACCTTGAGCATATCGATATCGTTTGCGCTGTCGCCCATCGCGATACAATGTTCAATCGGCACTCCGACGAGCGAAGCCATGCGTTTAAGCCCATCGCCCTTCGAAAATCCTTTATTAACAAATTCCGAATACGTTGAGTGACGGAAAAGCGTGTATTTGCCCTCCCACTCCTTACGCTCCGAATCCGTATAGTCTCGCACAAAAAACGTTTTCGAAATTTTTATATCCTTATAATCCGTGTAAATCTGCTCGGGCGAAGTAAGGGGAAGACACCTGTCCCTGTGCCATTCGTCGCAGTTTATCGACAGACTTTTTTCCTCGCCCTCGAATATAACGGTACTGCCGTCGTCGTTGTCAAAAAAATGCTTGACGAGCGAGTACAGTTCGTCCTTCGGCATACTGCGGGAAAAAATCTGCTTGCCGTGAAAACGCAAATCCGTTCCGATACCCGAAACAACGCCGTCTACAGGCACGGTTTTAAGCAAATCTTTCGGCATAAAGCCGTAGCTTCTCGCCGTATTTATAAAGATGTAGTGTCCCTTTTCTCTAGCGCGTTTTATCGCCTTAATATTACGCTCGGGAACTGCGCCGTTACAGTAAAGCGTGTTGTCAATATCGAGAAAAACAGCGTATTTATCCATATCTTTTCACTTCCGTCACATCGGAATTTTTTTATTTCTTCGTATAAATATGCTTCATCTGTTCGGGAGTACATCCCTGCGGGACATAAGTATTAAGATAATTTATAACCTCGTCCGGGGTATTGAGAACCGCAAAAAGATCAAGCGTTTCCTTATTCATAAACTTCTCGTCAACGCTCGTATTAAGCATATCGAGCATTTTATCATAATAGCCGTTTATATTATAAAGAATCATGGGTTTTGTGTGTCTGCCGAGCTGTTTTAATGTAAGCATTTCGAAAAATTCCTCGAACGTGCCGATACCGCCGGGCGTCGTTATGAACGCGTCGGATAAATCCTCCATAATCTGCTTTCTCTCGCGCATGGTATCGGTTCGTATCGTATTCGTGCAGTGCTCGAACAGAATTCCGTCAACGTTAAAAAAGCTCGGAACGACGCCGATAATCTCCGCATTTTCGGAATAAAATCCCCTCGCGGCGGCGCCCATTAATCCGTTCGCCCCACATCCGAATACGAGCGAGTAACCGTTTTTTGCAAGAATCTTTGACAGTTTCTCCGCTTCATCTATGTAAGACGGGTCTATGACGCAGCTCGACGCGCCGTAAATACATATTCTCATAATAACTTAACACCCCTATTCTTTTATATATATGCAGTATGTAACTATCTTATTAATGATAAATCCGCCGGGATTTGCACCGACAATATTCTCTATTCACACGGGCTGTTTACAACCCATTTTACAAAAAGGAAATAGGAAAAAGCGTTCGGAATGAATCAACCGAATCCCGCACTTGAATTTGCGATTCAAATAAAATATAATGACAAATCCGTCAGGATTTGCACCGACGCTCTTCACTCTTCACTATTACCTATTCACTGTAATAATTTGTCCTAAACAAATTATTACTTACTCTCCGCGTTCGCGGATTATATATCGCGTCGGCGTTCCTTCCAGACCGAATACGGCTCTGATCTGATTGTCAATATATCTCTGATAACTGTAGTGGAACAAATCCTTATTATTAACAAAACACACAAACGTCGGCGGTCTGGTAGAAGCCTGAGTCATGTAATAAATTTTCAGTCTCTTGCCCTTATCTGTAGGAGGCTGAACTCTCGTCTGAGCGTCGGCTAAAACCTCGTTGAGTCTGCCGGTTGTAATTCGCATAGCGTTCTGAGAATCGACAAATTTAATAAGCTCAAAAAGTCTGTCGATACGAAGTCCCGTCTTAGCCGAAATAAAAATTATCGGCGCATAGGACATAAACGAAAAGTCGTTCATGAGCTTCTTTCTCATAACGTCCATTGTCTTGCCGTCCTTTTCGACAGCATCCCATTTATTAACAACGATAACGCATCCCTTGCCCTGTTCGTGGGCAATGCCCGCAACCTTTGAATCCTGCTCCGTAAAGCCCTCGGTCGCGTCAATCATTATAACACATACATCAGCGCGTTCCACCGCCATAACAGCGCGCATAACGCTGTATTTTTCGATTCTGTCGTCAACTTTCGATTTTCTTCTGAGTCCGGCGGTATCGATAAGAACAAACTTGCCGGAAGAATTTTCAATATACGTATCGGTTGCGTCGCGCGTTGTTCCGGCAATATTCGAAACTATAGCGCGTTCCTCACCGCAGACCTTGTTTACAAGCGACGACTTGCCGACGTTGGGTTTGCCGATTATCGCAACCTTAACGGTATCGTCGTCCTCGGGCTCTCCGGCTTTATCGCCGATGTATTCGTATACGGCGTCGAGAAGATCGCCCGTACCGTGACCGTGGTTAGCCGAAACCGCAATCGGCTCGCCTATTCCGAGATTATAAAATTCATAATATTCAAGGGGCGGTTCGCCTATCGTATCGCATTTATTAACGCAGAGTACGACGGGCTTTCCCGACTTTTGAAGAATTGAGGCAACCTCCATATCGGTCGAAACAACGCCCGTTCTAATATCGGTAACGAAAATAATCGCGTCGGCGCTGTCTATGGCAAGCTGAGCCTGAGCGCGCATCTGAGATAAAATGATGTCGTCGGAATCGGGCTCAATACCGCCGGTATCTACAAGCATAAACGTTTTGTTTCTCCACTCGCAGTCTCCGTAAATTCTGTCGCGCGTAACGCCGGGGGTATCGTCGACTATCGACAGGCGCCTGCCGCACAGTTTATTAAAAAGCGTCGATTTGCCGACGTTCGGTCTGCCTACGACCGCAACTACAGGTTTGCTCATGTTTTCATCCCTTTCAAATTCCTAAAAATGTATATAATAAATCGTCGCCCGAACCTCTCGTCGGGGTGATTTTAACATTCAGTTTTTTTTCAGCCTCACAAAGAGGCGTATCGTCAAGAAAAATCGGTTCTTCTTCGGATTTCAGCATAACGGAGGGTATAAACGCCTCGTCGTATGCGGATAAATCCTTAATCTGATTAAAAATATCCGTTGCGGTCACGAGCCCCGCAACTGTTATATTATGACCGAAAAAGTCATTTATTATCGCATAAACATCAACAGTAACATCCGGGCACTTTAAATGTATCGCGTCTGCAAGCTCTTTCATAAGCGGAGCGGCCGCGGCTCCCGTAATAACGGCAATTCTGCGTTTCCCGGCAAATTTTATTTCGTCATCATCAAGAGCGGATAACGCCGAATTGAAATCGTGTTTTGTAAGCGTCCACATCCCTACGCCGTTGTCAAGCTGGTCGAATTCACCGTAATAATCGTAATCGGGCATATCGAGTTCGGCCTTTAAATAAAACTCGTCAGCCGCGTACGCAAAATTACTCCCCGTTTTCTCTCTCATTTTTTCATTGAACGAATCAATAATATCTATAACTCCGCGCGCGGTATCCCTCGTGTACATGGTAAGCGGAAAGAGTTTCTCCCTGAAACGCGTAAGTCCGACGGGAACAGCGGCAACGCTCTGTACGCTCGGATAGAGTTTTGCAAGCTCAGTAAGCGAGAAAACAAGTTCGTCCCCATCGTTTATACCGGGACACAAAACTAGCTGGGTATTAAGTTTTATCCCCGCCGATGCAAATCGTTTTAATATATCGAGACTTTTACCCGCATTGGGATTACCCATCATTTTAACCCTGAGTTCAGGATTCATCGTATGAACCGAAACGTTGACCGGGCTTATGTGCATATCAATTATTCTCTGCGCCTCGCGTTCGGTCATGTTGGTGAGCGTTACGTAATTTCCGAACAAAAACGACAGTCTTGAATCATCGTCCTTAAAGTAAAGGCTTTTTCTCAGCCCCTTGGGAAGCTGGTCTACAAAACAGAAAATGCATTTATTTTTACAGCTGTGCTGTTTATCCATAAGGTATGTTTCAAAATCAAGCCCCAGAGAATCGACTCCCCCGACGGATTTAATTCTGACCTCGCGCTCGCCGTTTTCGTCCGATAAGACAATATTCAAAATACGCGCATCGGCGTAAAAACGGTAATCGAGAACGTCGAAAATGTCATGTCCGTTAATCGATACGATATTATCGCCCGGCTTTATTCCCTTTTTGTATGCCGGCGAACCTTCAACGACGGTCTTAACGCTGACGGACATAACGCGCCTCCTAAAAATATTTTCAGACAACACTAAAAGACGGGGAAGGAATTATGCCTTCTCCGCCTCTTTATGCCAATAAACAAATAACGGGAGTATCAGTCCTCGACTTCGATAACTTTTCTGCCGTTGTAGTAACCGCAGCTGTTGCAAAGCTTATGGGATTCCTTATATTCGCCGCACTGAGGACACTTCTGGAGAGAAGGACCTTCCATCTTCCAAACGCTTGAACGTCTCTTGTCTCTTCTTGCGTGAGAAACGCGTCTTGCAGGTACTGCCATATTAATAACCTCCTAAAATTGTACAGAATAATATTTTATTCATCGAGGAGCTTGCGTAACGCCTCAAGTCTCGGGTCTGACGGAGCCTTGCAGTTACAGCTTTCCTCGTTCAGATCCGCACCGCATATGGGACATAATCCCCTGCAGTTTTTCGAGCACAGGAATCTCGACGGCAGGGAGAGGTAAATATCCTCCCTGACAAGCTCGTCAAGATTAAGTCTCATATCCTCGACAAGAATAAACAAATCGTTATCCTCATCATTAAGGTGGGATATAAGATAATGTTCTGCCTTAACGGATCTGTCAGATTTCAGGGGTTTTGCACATTTGGCGCACAGAGCGGAATACGAATAGCGAGCCTCTGCCGACAGGGTAACAATCCCTGTATTGTTTCTGACCCTGCCCGACACTCTGACCTCGGAGGTAAAAGCGTCGTCGTCGATATTGAAACCGTAGTCAAACGTCTTTTCCGCATTCTCGACGTTAAAAATGGGCTCAAGCTCCAGAATCATATACAAAATCTCCTAAAATACGAACAAACAGTATTATATATTTATTGAGCTGATTTGTCAATACTTTTTTTGTGCTCAGCAGAAATATTTTACTTCAGTTCACAAAAATCAAGTACGGACGCGGGGATATTCTCGCTCTCTGTCGATACTGTAAACGTAAACTTAACGTCTGCGTCCTTGCTAAGAGTCTCAACCTTCTTGAGAAACTCGCCGAGCTCGTTATAATCACGGGAGCCGATGCGGAGAGTAGCGTCTACAAAGATATCGGTGATATCGTGATTGCTCGCGCAGATTCCGGCAAGAAGACCGTAAAATGCGTCGTAACCGCTTACGTCGTAATGGTCTGCGGAAATAAGTCTTGCGCGGTAGTTAACCGAATGTCTTAAATTGTCAGTCTTCTCTACGCAGATAACGTTACCGTCGGAGTTTTTAAGAGCCTCGTCGATAAGAGCGATGAGCTTTTTGGTCTTTCCGCTGCCTTTGGTTCCTGTGAGTAATGTAATCATAATGAATTCTCCTTTAAACTGTATATTTATAATTAAATGATAATATCCTTAGTTTTAAAATTTCTCATTTAGAAAGCCTGTCCGCGAGTTTGCCGGCAAGTTCCTCGTATCCGGGTTTGCCGAGCAGGGCAAACATGTTTTTCTTATAACTCTCTACTCCGGGCTGGTTAAATGGATTGACCCCGAGCATATATCCGGATACAGCGCACGATTTCTCGAGAAAGTAAATGAGTTCGCCGAGATTGTATTCGTCCATAGTCTCAAGCTCTATTATAATATTGGGAACGTCGCCGTCCGAATGAGCGAGAACCGTACCCTGGAACGCTTTGGAATTAACATACGACATAGTTTTGCCGGCGATGAAGTTAAGTCCGTCAAGGTTCTCCGCGTCCTCTTCTATCGTAATGTCGCATTTGGGTTTGTCGAATACAACGACGGTTTCAAATAACTTTCTCTCGCCCTCCTGAACATACTGTCCGAGCGAATGAAGGTCGGTCGAGTAAATAGCCGAAGCGGGGAAAATACCCTTGTGCTCCTTGCCCTCGCTCTCGCCGAAAAGCTGTTTGAACCACTCGTTCATCATAGTGTAGTCGGGTTCGTAGCTGACCATCATTTCAAACGCCTTACCCCTGCGGTAAAGGATGTTTCTGATAGCGGCGTAACGGCAGCAGTCGTTAGAAAGAACGTCGTCGTTCTCATATTTCTTCATAGCGTCGGCGGCGCCGAGCATAAGACGGTCGATATTGATTCCCGCAACGGCGATGGGCAGAAGACCTACGGCGGAGAGAACCGAATATCTGCCTCCGACATCGTCGGGAACAACAAACGTCTCATAGCCCTCTCTGTCGGCTAAATGTTTAAGCGTTCCTTTAGCTCTGTCGGTAGTTGCGTATATACGCTTTGCCGCCTCTTTTTCGCCGTATTTTTCAACGAGCATTTTTCTGAATATTCTGAACGCTACGGCGGGTTCCGTAGTGGTTCCCGACTTTGAAATAACGTTTACCGAAAAATCCTTATCCTTGCAGAGAGATATAATCTCGGAAAGCTCCGTCGGGCTTAATGAGTTGCCGGCAAAGAATATCTGAGGGGTTCCCTTCGCCGTAAGATTATAATTCTTCGACTTGCAGAACTCAATAGCGGCTCTTGCTCCGAGGTACGAACCTCCGATGCCGATAACTACGAGCACATCCGAATCGGAGATAATCTTCGAAGCGGCTTTTTTGATTCTTGCAAACTCATCCTTATCATAATCAACGGGGAGAGTCAGCCAGCCGTGAAAATCGTTTCCCGCGGCAGAAGCCTTATCACCGTAGAGCTTGTTATAAGCCGAACGCGTTTCGCCTTCTACCGCCTTAATATCATCCTCGCTGACAAAATCCGCGAGGTATTTACAGTTAAGTTTAAGTGCCATTTTCAATTCCTCTGATTGTAATTTAATCTATAATGTGTAGTTATTATACTATGATAATGAAATTATTTCAATAATAATTCGGACATTTTAACAAAAAAATATTATTTGACCGCAAAAGAACGGAGTATTCGTTTCAACGCAAGCGAAAAAGTCAGAACACCTACGTCCTTTTCGGCTTTGATATCATAGCTTGAAATCGTTTCGTCCCCCGATTTAACCGTAAGCGAGCCTACCTTGCCGTCTTTTGAAACGGGTGCGTCGACGCTGTCGGACAGCGTAATTTCAACCTTTATATTCTCCGATGAGCCTTTATTTATAAGAATCGGTTCGGGAACGGGCACAATCGGAGAAACATAATCCTCGGCTCCCCTGTTGACTTTTATCGGATGAACAGCGTTTTTGTCGAATTTGGGGGTAAATATTTCATAATTTGCAAATCCCCAGTCGAGCATGTTTCTCGCGGACGAAAATCTGTCGTCGGAATTCGAACTGCCGAGCACGACGGCGATAAGCTCCATGCCGTCCCTTTTTGCCGTCGCGGACACACAGCATCCCGCTTTTGACGTAGTGCCCGTTTTAAGCCCGGTACAGCCCTGATAGAATCTGACAAGTTTATTCGTATTCACAAGCTGGGTCTGCCCGTCCCTGAGCGAATCCATCCATATCGTCGAATAATTTTTAACGATATCGTGTTTTAATAATTCAGCTGACATCAGCGCAATATCGTAAGCCGTTGTAAGATGATTTTCGGTCGAATCGTCAAGCCCCGTACAATTTTCAAAATGAGTATTTTTCATTCCGAGTTCCGCCGCCCGCTTATTCATCATGTTTACAAATGCGGTTTCGCTCCCGCTTATATGCTCGCCCAGCGCCGTGCACGCGTCGTTCGCACTGTAAACCGCGGCGGCCTTTAGCAGTTCGTCAACGCTCATTGTCTCGCCGGGTTTGAGCCAAATCTGACTTCCGCCCTTGCCCGACGCGTTGTCACTTGCCGACACCGTATCGGTAAGCGAGATTTTACCCGAATCTATACTCTCGCAGACCAGCAGAAGCGTCATAATTTTTGTAACGGACGCGGGGTATAGCTTTTCGTTTTCATTCTGAGCGTAAAGCACTTTTTTTGTGCTCTTCTCCATAAGGCAAACGGCTTTCGCCCGGGTCTCGGGCACTGACGAAACGGCGGGAACCGACGCGTCGACGGTTTTTCCGTTTTCGGGAACGGAACGCGAAAACGACGAGAGGATTTCGAATTCCTCCTTTGAAATTGAAACTCCCGCACAGCTCCATGCGAGTATAAGACTCATAAAGAGACTCAGCGCAATAATAAACGTTCTTTTCACACATATCAACTCCTTACGGAATTTATATGCTTTTAAGAGTTTAAAAATCACATCTTGCCAAACTCATTGTATTTATAGTATAATTAAAAAGTTAAACGAACATTTAT
The DNA here is from genome assembly GCA_002431305.1 of Ruminococcaceae bacterium UBA5904. GTDB lineage: Bacteria > Bacillota > Clostridia > Oscillospirales > Acutalibacteraceae > CALACW01. The sequence continues at coordinate 39,080 of DJEG01000067.1, forward strand.
AAAAACTTGAATCAATTTTAACGGAGGCTTTTTAATGAAAGCGGCGTTTTATACACTCGGCTGTAAGGTCAATCAGTACGAAACGGAAGAGATGACCGAACAGCTTATAAAAAACGGATTTCTGATAGTCGACAGCAAGGAGGACGCAGATGTTTACATAATAAATTCCTGCACCGTAACCGCTGAGAGCAACAGAAAAACGCGACAGGCGGTCAGACGTTTCAAGGCAAATCATCCGTCGTCCGCCGTAGTGCTGACCGGATGCGTTCCCCAGGCTTTTCCTGACGAGGCAGCGGGGCTCATTCAGGCGGACATAATTCTCGGAAATAAGAAAAACCACATGCTCGCGTCCGAGATAAAAAGATATTTCAATACGCATTCGAGAATAAACGATATTGAAGACCATCAAAATCACGAAAAATATTCCGGCGGAATAATCACGCAGTTTCAGGGACACACACGCGCGTTTGTCAAAATTCAGGACGGATGCAACAGATTCTGTTCCTACTGCATAATCCCGCAGGCTCGCGGACGTTCGAGGTCAAAACCGATGTCCGACATAAAAACGGAGCTTCACGCGCTGGCGGAAAAAGGATTTTCCGAGGTCGTATTTGTCGGAATCAATCTGTCCGCATACGGTCACGACACCGGGACGGACATTTCAGAACCCATAATCGCCGCGGAGAATACCGACGGAATTAAAAGAATACGTTTAGGCTCACTCGAACCCGACCATCTGACAGACGGCGTTATCGAGAAAATCGCCTCGTGCAGTAAATTCTGCCCGCAGTTTCACATCTCGCTTCAGAGCGGTTCCGATACCGTATTAAAACGGATGAACCGCCATTACGATTCAGCGGAATACGAACGCCTGGCAAAAAAGCTCCGTTCGACATTTTCCGACTGTTCGCTGACGACGGATATTATCGTCGGATTTCCCGGTGAAACGGATGAGGAATTTAATCAAACCGTCAAGTTTGCAAAACGCATAGGATTCGAAAAGGTACATGTGTTCCCCTACTCCGTAAGAGAGGGAACGCGCGCTGCAAAAATGCCCGGACAGATAACTCAGGCTCTAAAAGAAAAACGAGCAGCCGAGCTGTCTAAAGTCTGTGAAAAAATCAGAAGCGAAAAATTTAAAGAGCTCGAGGGTAAAACGTTCCCGGTTCTTTTCGAAAAACCGAAAAACGGATATCAGTGCGGTTATACGAAAAACTACACACCCGTACGTGTTGAGTCGGACGAATGTCTGACCGGTAAAATCGCAGATGTAAAAATCACCATGGCAAATAATGATTACTGCGACGCGGTATTATTATAATCGGATTATAAATTTTTTTAAAATTTCAAACGGCATGATATAATAATATACCGAAACGCCCGAGGTCAAATGACTTCGGGCGTTTCGGTTTGCGTTAATATTATGTTGTAAGAGGACTGATGTTGACTGCACCGCTTACATGTATATTTTACAATAAATCAAGTCGGTGTACAATATGTGACACTTTATATTTTTTTTAAACTTTTCTTGTCACAGGGAACCACATATAAATTATTCTAATTTCATACAGTAAAGTTATGTCATGCATATTTTTCACAATACCGTATAAGGTATTTTATTACAGATATAGAACTTTTATAATAAAAAAAAAAACGGTAAAATTTGGGAGTTTGTGGACTTCGTTTGCAATTTTATTGTGATATTTGAACTATTTTTCACCGGCAAATTGAGCAAACTTAAACATTGAATTTTATTCCGTTTTTTTATATAATTTACATATATTATTTTACAGAAAATAAAGGAATGAGAAAATGGAGCAATTTCACATAGCCGTAAAAAACGCACTTAAGCGTCATGACATCACTACTTACAAACTTTCGGAAGTTTCCGGAATCGACCGGAGTCTTCTTGTAAAGATAACAAAGGGTCAGCGAAGTATCACACCGCAAAAGCTCGACTATTTGCTCAAATTCATGGATTTGACCGCCGAGGAGGACGAGGAAATCAGACTGGCGTACATAGATATGAATTTCGGCATAGATAAATTCAACGAATACAGCGATATTTTCATTTACGACAACAGCGGTATTATGCCGGAGAAGTCGGATTCGAACGCTATAGAATTGTCCGTAAACTTTACCGAACCGGTTACTGACTTTAATTCGCATAACGAACTTATCAGAGCTTTATATGCGGTAACGGCATATGAGGCAAAAGCCGGCGGCGAAAAGCGCATATACACAAACCTTGACACGTTGATAACACGCGATTTATTCGACTCTCTGCCGAAAAACGCCGGAGATATCGACATAAAGCAGATTATAACAGCCGGCACCGATTCGGATTATTCAAACATAATCAAAAGCGCGGTTGAATTTATGCTGAAGGGGTATAAAATATATTATTCTCACGTAAATTCGGACATTTCAAAAAGAGCGGACATCATTTTCCCGTATTACTACGTTACAAACGAACTGTGCGTTTTCACGGATTCGTCGATGACAAGCGGATTTGTCGCTAAGAATAAAAAATTCGCCGACACGTATGCCGAGAGAATTTCCGCAGTGTCAAATGAGATGAAAAGCATAGTATCTCTTACCCAGAACATAATGGACGTAAAGAATTCCATGCTCGAAGTAATTCCGTATTCGGACAAAACAACGACGACCATGGAGTTTAATTTGTGCGTAACGTTTTTCATGACGCTCGATATGTGGGATCAGATAGCTAAACCCGACGTTCCCAACCGTAATTACCTGAGAGATACGACATACGAATACTATCAGACTCTCCTGCACGCGCAGAAACGTTCGTTTGTGCTTCATTCATACGAGGGTATGGAGAAATTTACGCTCGACGGTATCGTATTTCAGATGCCTGCGGAATACGCCTATCCGCTGACTCTCGAAAACCGTGCGCAGATATACCGAAACTTGATTGAATACTATAAAAAAGACGAGCACGAGATACACATATCCAAAAAGAACGTATTTAAAAACAAGATTGTGATAGATATTACGGATAAATACTCCGACCGCAAACAGGTCGTATCGAATCTGTACGGATTTTTGACTAACTTTGTCGGAAATACAAAAATTTCGATTGACGATACGGAGATAAATAACGAGATAATCGATTTCAGCCGTTACATGGCGGTCTCGCCGTATTTCTATTCAAAAGAGGAGTCGCTCGATATCCTTTCCCAGGAGCTGAGCAAACTCGAGTACATCATAAAGGATAATCAAAACAAATAATATTAATAATAAGATAACGAAGCGGTTCCGATTTTATCCGGAACCGCTTCTGTTTGTATTATTTCAATTATAATGTTTTCTCAAGTCTTGCGGAGAATCTTAATATCATTCTCGCCTCGCTTGCGGTAACTTTCTTATCGCCGTTGAGGTCGCACGCCGAAATCTCAGACTCTGTTCCCGCCTGAAGTTTCGCGGATATTCTCAATGCGATTCTCGCGTCGGATGCCGTAACCTTGCCGTTGCCGTCCGCGTCGCCTCTCATAACAGCCGTTTCCCATACGGCATAGAGCGTTATATCCGAGTTTATATATGCATTTGCTCCGGCTGTATATTCGGGTTCTGAAGCATTGCTGTCCGTTGACCAGCCGAGGAATTTATATCCCGTTTTTGACGGAACCGCAGAGGGAATAACGGTCTGAACGTCATTGCTCCATACTGCGCGCAGCGTCATGTCACGCTCAACGGTAAACGTTTCACCGCACTTATAGTCAATATTGTTTCCGTCGTCCGAAGCCGACCAGCCGAGGCATACGGCACTGACTTTTAAGGGTTCGGGAGCGAGCGTTCCGCCGACAGCGTCAAATGTAACAGTGTAAACACGCTCAGGTTCGGGAAGTTTAACAACATCGCCGTACTTAAATGTCTGCTCGCCGTTCTCGACAGAACCGCCGTCGGGGTTAAATCTGACGGTAAACGTCTCGCCATTATGGGGATCGTCCTTTTCCCAAAGCGCAAACAGCGTGCAGTCGGATTTTATCGAAATATCGTTTCCGGGGAAATACTGAACGGATGAAGCGTTCTTATCCTCAGCCCAGCCGAGGAATTTATATCCGTCGCGTACAGGAGTTTCCGAGGGAAGGGTAACCTTCGTTTCGTCCGCCCATACGGCGAACAGAGTTTTATTTTCGTCCGTTGTAAATTTATCGCCGCATTTATATTCTGCTTTGCCGTCGTCGGCCGTATTCCAGCCGAGACATGCGACGCTGACGTTTTTCTTTTCGGGAGCGTCTTTTCCGCCGTTTGCATTAAATGCCAGAGTGTACGAACGCGAGGGAGTCGGAAGTTCAATTTCTTCCTCGTACTTTATCGTAGTCGTCTTCGGGTCGACGGTTCCGCCCTTGGGGTCAAATGTAACGTCGAATTTTGCGACTTCGTCGGTTATGCAGAAGGTGTAAGTACCTTTTGCCTTATAATAATCATGATCAAAACACATAAGATAATATGTTCCGGCAGCCAAATCCAACGAATCCGTTGCATTAAACGTATTTGTTACACTGTTATATTCATATGTTTTTCCAAATATTTCATTTCCGTTTACATCGTAAATATGATAATTAAAGCGTTTTAATTCTCCGCTGAAATTCATATAAATTTTTTTCGGGACCGAAATGGTAAATTTATAATAATCCTTCGTATCGTTTATCGCAATCTGTCCGTTGTATTCCTTGCCCAAAGAAATCTCGGAAGCAGAGGAAAGATCATTGTACTTTGTCGTCTGATTTTCTTTAAAACTCTCATTTGCCGGCTTATAAGTCATCTTAAAGTCATAGTTTCCGGTCGAATTTTTCAAAACGCCGAAGTAGTATTTTCCCGCAACCAAATCAAGAGTATAAGTTCTCTGACTCTGTTTTGAATTTGAATCCCACTCGACATTATCCCGCGACCAAATCGTATCCCCGTTTTCGTCATAAAGAATGTAATTCAATCTGTAACAATATGCATTAATATTTAAAGTTACCTTTCCTGATTCGGCGATAGAGAAACTGTACATATCTTTGTCATCGTTTGAGGCAATCTGCCCCTTATATAATGTATCAAACTCAACGGCACAAGCGGTTGAAATATCATTATAAAACGTTGACTGATCCTCTTTAAAACTTTCCGAGGCGGATTTATAGTCAATCTTAAAGTTATAATTACCGGTTGAACCGTATGTTTTTCCGACTCGGAAATAATAATCACCGGCAACGAGACTAAATTTGTACGTATTTTGACTCTGTCCCGACCTTTCGTCCCAGCGAACCCTGCCGGAGTCCCAAATAAGATTGCCGTTTTTATCAATCAAATGATAATAAACATTTGCCATGACAGCAGTAACATTTATGCTTATCCTGCCGGACTCCGAAAGAGTAAACGAATAATAATCGTCATCGTCATTCAGCGCAATCTGACCGGTATACTTTGACGAAAATTCAACAGCGAATGCCGAATCAATATCCCCTGCAATATTCGACTGCGACTCTTCGAAACTCTCTCCGGCAGACAAAAACGACGCGTTAAATGTATATATTCCTGTAGAATTAGACTCTTTGTTTACGCAGAAATAATAGGTTCCCGCAACAAGGTCAAATGAATATGAGCTTTGGCTCTGCTCGGACCTGCCGTCCCATTCGATTCGTCCAGAGTCCCATATTGTATTTCCGTTACTGTTATAGATATAACAATATATTCTATAGATATTGGCAATCATACTAAAGCTGACGCGTCCGGATTTATCTATTTCAAATTTATATATATCCTTGTCATCATTAAATGCAAGCTGACCCGTGTACTTTGTACCGAAATCGATTTTATTCGCATTCTCCAACGTATTATTATTTACGCTCGTCGATTCGGCAAAGCTCTCCTGCGCACTTTTGAACGCGATCTTAAATGAAAAACTGCCCGTACATTCATCGCACTTATTGACACTGAAATAGTAATCCCCCGCAACAAGATTAAAATTAGGAGAATACTGACTCTTTTTTGTTGTGGAGTTCCAGTAAATCACGTCTGAGTACCACATTTTCTCACCGTCGGAGTTATACAGCGAAACTCTGTACTCCTCAATAGACGCTTCTAAAATCAAATCAATATATCCCGATTCACTGAGCGTAAATTTATAAAAGATCTTGTCCGAGTCCTCGGTTAACATACCGTTATACGTATTTTCAAGCCGAACGTTCTGCGCTGTCGAAATCGGCAGTCCGTCATCTGCAAATCCCGTCACGGCAAACGAAAACAGCATCGTCACCGCAAGCAAAATCGCTATGAAACTTTTTAACTTTTTTTTCATCAAAAAACCTCCCGAAATAAATAAAAATGCATTTTATTTGACTCATTTTACAGTATCATACTATAAAATTCGTCTTTTTACACAGTTTAGTATAAATCATTAATAAGGCATTGTCAACCAGATTATTGCCTTACTATCCCCTTAAAATAAAATTTTATGCGCAAAAATACCGTAAAACGGCTGTCATTTCCCGTCTTACGGTATTTATTATTCTATTTTAGGGAATCATTTAAAATACAAGATTTTATACAAACATCGGCTCGGGAATCTCGTCGTCGGGTCCGCGCCGGGAACCGGCATATGAGCGTGTAAAGTTGGAATTTTTCGGTCTTAGCGAATTGTCAAATTCGAAAACGGTTTTGTCGTTATCGAGCTTTAAATACGCGTCGAAGGGAGCTCCGGTTTTTGAAACAAAGCCCTTGATAAGCCCGCTTTTACCCGTTTCGAGAAGCAGTTTAACATTGCTTACGGAAATAACGCGTTTTGCGATAACAAGATTTACCTTGAATTTACATCCCGATTTATACCCCGTGCATCCGTAGTAGTATCTTCCCTTTTTTACGTCGCGCCCGCACAGCGGACATTTGCCGACGATATCGCCGTAGAATCCGTTGTCCGCGTCGTCGGAGAGGTCGGTATTTTTCTTATTGAACACCTCGGAAATTTCGTCCCGTGCGAGTTTCACGCTCTCGTCGACTGTCATTCTGCCGTGGTAAACGCTTTTTAAAGCCTTCGAAAGCGTGCTCGTTTTGTACTTATCCATCGAAATATTCATATATGAAATCGACTCTATCAGAAATTCTCCACCGGGCAGGATTCTGTAAACGTCCTTTTTAAGCTCGATATATCCGCTCTTTACGGCGTTGTCGATTATGCCCGTACGCGTAGCCTCCGTTCCGAGCTCGAGTCCCTCGAATATCGCGCGGTAATCCTCCGAATCGTCCTCGTTCTCACTGTCGGCTGCGGCGGCTTTTTCCTCCCTGAACGGATTTTTAAGATAATTATTAAGAGTTTCTATCGTATAATGCTTGGGCGGAGAAGTCTCCTTTTCGCATAATTTAAAATCGATATTTACCTCGTCGCCCTTTTTCAACTTCGGCAGCAGCTTATCCTTTTTATTCGCGTCGTCGTATTTCATCCATCCCTTTTCGAGAATAACCGTTCCCTTTAACACGAAATCCTCGTATCCGCCGACGTTTACGGTAAGCTCCGTTTTCTGCGCCGTGCAGTCCTCTGCACAGAACACGGCGGCGAACCGTCTGAACACGGTTGAATAAACTTTGTTTTCGTCCTCTGAAAGCTTACCCTTAGGCGGAATTTTATATGTCGGGGTAAGCGCCGAGTGCGACTCTATTTTGCTGTCGTCGAATATGGTCTTTTTATCCTTGAATTCAATATGATACCCCATATCGGCTATGTTTTTTATAATCGTTTTTATTTTGTCCTTTTCCGCACTCGCAAGATATTCGGAGTTCGTTCTCGGGTAAGTAAGATATCCGTCCTCATAGAGTTTCTGAACGATTTTGAGGCTCTGCTCCATTGACATCTTATATTTTTTACCCAGTACGTTCTGAAGTTTTGACAATGAGTAAAGTTTTCCGGGTTTTATAATATCCTTTTTCGACTTTACGTTCGTTACGACCGCTTTTGAAGAATTATATTTTTCGCATAACTGAAGAGCCTTGTCCTTTTCATCCTTGGAAAACTTCGACTTGCTCGTAAGCTCGACCGTCTCGCCGTCAGTTTGAGCACTGCTTGCAACGGAGTAATATATATCGGGCTTAAAATTCTTTATAGCCATGTCGCGGTCGTAAATCGCTTTGACAATAGGAACTATAACCCTGCCTACACGAAGCAGAGTTCCCGTTTTAAGCGTCGCGTAACGCGTTAAATTCACACCGAAAAGCCAGTCTATGTAAGTTCTCGCAAAGCCCTCGGAGGCGAGTAAATCGTATTCGGACTCCGGCTTCATCTCCCCCAGCGCTTTTCTGACGGTTTCGGGAGTCTGGTCGGGCAGCCACAGTCTGTAAAACGGTTTTTCGTTTTCGAGCGCATTCATAACGCACAATCTTATTATAATTTCGCCCTCTCTGTCCGCGTCGCCCGCGTTGACAATAGCTTCGACATCCTCGCGCATACACAACGATTTTATAATGTCAAACTGTCTCTGCACGCCCGGGTCGACATGCTTGTCGGCGTTTGTTTTTAATTTGAATTTAAAATTATCGGGAAAGCACGGCAGATTCTCCATACTCCAGCGTCCTGTCGACGTAGATCCCGTATAGTCCTCGATATCGCATAAAGAAAAGAGGTGACCGAACGCCCACGTTACGATATACCTCTCAGACTCCAGATATCCGTTTCTTTTTTTCATATCGCCGATACCCGCCGCTATGTTTCGCGCAAGCGACGGTTTTTCCGCTATAATCAGGTACATATCTTTTTCTCCAGTATTCCTATAACGTCGGCAATGCATCCGTCGTTGTTTGAACAGACAATATATTTTGCAAGTTTTTTCGCCGTTTCGCACCCGTTATCGGGCGTAAAGGAATTTTCGACCGCCGAGAGCATGTCCGCGTCGTTATATCCGTCGCCTACGGCTATAAGTTTATCATTATCGATTCCGAGAGCCGAGCCGAGCGCGTGGAGTCCGGTTCCCTTGTCCGCGCCCTCGCCGACTATTTCGAGCCACTTTTTAAATCCTCTGATATATGAAACGCCCTCAAACGGCGCGATAACATTCTCGGCGATATCGGCAAGAATATCGTGTCCGTCAACTCCCGCATAAAGCATCATTTTCATAACAGGAGTTTCAACATCGGAGCCGTTTTCGATTATTTTAAATTCAATATCCTGATTAATAAGATGTACGTCCGTCTTTTCACACGGTGAGTAAACGTACGTTTTTCCGAACGGATAAACTTCAATCGAAACATCGGGATAGACCTCATGAATTCTGTCCGCTGCTCTTAACGCGTTTTCACCCATTCCGAGGTTAAATATCATCTCTTTTTTCTCATAATCGTACGCGGTGACGCCGTTGCACAAAAGCACGGGCGCATTGATATACGCGGGGTCGTACTTATGAAATCCCTGATACGTTCTGCCGGTCGAGACGGTAAATTTACCGCCCTCGGAAATATAGTATTTAATTTTGTCAATATTTCGATTCGGAATTTCGCCGTTGTCGTCGGCAAACGTCCCGTCGAAATCGGAAGCTATAAGATACCCGTCAAAAATCCCCATATTAAGCCTCTGCCTCTGTTAATTCGTACGCGGTAAGGTCGATAACGGGCATATTTTCCTTTACGTAATTTACATCCGTATTAATACCCTTAAGCTCCCAGCTTAAAAGCATCTCTCTCGACGAATTGTAAAACTCGAGTTTTGAAGTAAATCCGTACAAATCATCGACGTATATTTTCGCCGTTCCCTGCTGATTATCCGTACCGTAAACGCCCGTCTGTATATACTCCGTGGCGTTTCTGCCCGCAATGAGCGTAATTCCTGTTTTGTTGGTATTAGAATAATCGGGCAGACGGACATCCGTTACGCTCAGCGCATAAAATCCCGTAACAATGCTGTTTATATCCGAACCTCCGACGACGCTTACAGTGCCCTTGAGCTCCTTTGTGTCGAGAAAATACTCCGTAAGATACCCGTCCGCGGGGACGACGTACGTTACGATTCCGGTCTGGGCGTCGGCGGAAATGTACTTTGTGCCGTCATAGAATTCGGTTATCGTCGACGAACCTTCACGACTGTCGAAAAAGTCGTACGTAAGGGCATAACAGTTTCTCCATGACTCGTCAAGATGAAGAACCTGAGACTGCACCGCCGGGGATGAAGTATTTTCCCCATAGGCGTTAGATGTCGAATCGCCGTACGGGTCGACTATTTTATTATTATCCTCAGAGCACGAGGAAAAAACCGCGCTCAGAAGAATTAAACTTATAATTATTGATAAAACGGCTCGAAATTTCATCGTTTACCTCCGAAAAAGCATATATATAATTATGATATTAAAAAGCGTCTTTGTCAACACATATAAAAAAAATTAGTTCTATATTTACAACAGTACTTGAAAAATAATAAAATATATTTTATAATATCACCAAACAGTAATAAAGAAAGCAGGTAAATTTTATGTTTATTTACTACTTCAGTATCATTTTAGGCTTAGTCGCTCTCGTCGTATTCTTAAAAATGAGAGTCTCGGCATCCACCGCAAAGGCAGCTATGGCAAAGTCGTTCGTATCGGCTCTGTTCATGTCGACGGCTGTTTCCGCACTGCTCTGCTCGGACGCACTCGCTTCGCCTATCGGAAAGTTCTCCTATTTTATTATCATAGGACTTCTGTTCGGACTGTTCGGCGATATATGGCTTGACCTCAAGTTCGTTTACAAGCCCGACGAGGACGTTCACACGTTTGCGGGATTCCTCGCATTCGCGGCGGGACACATTCTTTTCATCATAGGACTTATCCGTTACTTTGCCGACGCGTCTAAGATTCTCTACGTTATTCTCCCCCTCATTCTCGGTATCGCACTCGGATGCGCCACGGTTCTCGGAGCAAAACTTATGAAACTCGAATACGGCAAGTTCAAGATAATTTCGATGGTCTATGCCTCAATTCTCATTTCCATGACTCTGTTAAGCGGTTCGCTCGCGCTTATGAATTGATTTAAGGTTATGACTCTCAACTTCATGTTCGCCGGCGGAATATTCTTCCTTATCTCCGACCTCATTCTCTCCGGAACGTATTTCGGCGAGGGCAAGAACAGACCCGTAGATATTATAATCAATCATGTAACGTACTACATAGCGCAGTTCCTTATCGCTTCTTCGCTTCTGTTTCTTAAATAATTTAATTTAATTTTTGTCCCGGGGCTTTACGGCTTCGGGATATTTTTTTGTTGACAAACGATGTTTGATATGATATATTTGTCTCAAATGAGACACTTACGGTGATTTTAATGTCTTACATCATTCATGAACAACTGAAAAAATGCCCCGTGTTCGCTTCATGCAAAAACGACATACTCGAACAAATCGAAAAAAAACATTCGCACATAAAAAAAGCGAAAAAAGGCGAAGTACTCATTTCAAAGGATAATTTCGTCCCCGGGTTGTACATAATAATAAAAGGGCGAGCCCGCGTACAAAAAACAAACACATCCGACGTATTCATGAGCGTAATCGACGAGGGCGGAGCGTTCGGCATGGCGTCCATGTTTTCGTCTGGTGAAACCGAATTTCCGACGGAGATAACCGCGCTGACAGACTGCGAAATGATTGTGATTTACGAAAAAGAGCTTGAAGCAATTTTCGAAAAGCATCCCGATATTGCCGTTAATTACATTAAACTTCTTACAAAAAAAATACGGTTTCTCAATTTAAAAATCGACACGTACACGTCGCCGAGCGCAAACAAAAAACTCGCGTTTTACTTAATCTCAAACGCCGATTCACTAAACCGTGTATCAATCCCGGAACAGGGCATGACCGCGCTTGCAAAACAGCTGAACACCGGCAGAGCCTCGCTTTACAGGGCTTTCGATTATCTCGAAGGTATCAATCTGATCAAACGTGACGGAAAAACAATATCCGTCCTTGATAAAAATAAATTAAAAAACATACAGGAGTGAAAATTCAATGAAAAAATCAAGAATTATCGCCGTACTGCTCGCACTTGTAATCGCGCTGTCGGTATTAGCGTCGTGCTCGAATTCGGCAAAAGAGCCCGAACCGTCGACCGCAGAGTCTGCAAGCGTACAGGATTCTTCCTCATCCGCAGACATCAAAATCGGCGTTCTCAAAGGTCCCACCGGCATGGGCGCGGCTTACCTCTGGGATAAGTCCGAGCAGGGCAAGACAGAAGACAAGTACTCGTTCACCCTCGAAACAGACGCGTCTGTAATGGGCGGTAAGCTCATAAGCGGAGAGTACGACATCGCAGCTATCCCGACGAACGCAGCCGCCGCACTTGCTAAAAAATCCGACGGCAAGGTTCAGATTTTGGCTGTAAACACACTCGGAATTCTCTACGTTCTTTCTAAAAACGATATTTCGTCGGTTAAGGACCTTGAGAACAAAACAGTTCTCACCTCCGGTCAGGGCACTGCCGCCGACTATGTATTTCAGTATGTCCTCAAGCAGAACGGTCTCACCCCCGGCGAGAACATAACGCTCGAATATGCGGCAGAACATTCCGAAGTGCTTACAAAGGCTGTTAAGGGCGAAGCCGATATCGTAATGCTTCCCGAGCCTTTCGTAACACAGCTTACGAGCAAAAACGCAGAGTTTAAGGTCTGCCTTGACCTTACGAAAGAGTGGAACGCATGCTCCGACGGCGAACTGTGCATAGGCGCGCTCGCAATCAACACAGCATTTGCCCAAAAGAACGCGGACGCTGTCTCAAAATTCCTCAAGGAATACAAAGAAAGCGTTGACTTTACGAACGCGTCACCGGAAGAGGCGGGAAAACTTATAGAAAAGTGCGACATTTTAGCCGCCGCCGTTGCACAGAAAGCAATACCGAACTGTAACATAACATGCATTACGGGCGCGGATATGAAAAAGAGCCTTACCTCGTTCTATCAGGTTCTCTTTGACTTCAACCCCTCTGCAATCGGCGGAGCAATGCCTGCCGACAGCTTCTACTACGGAGCCTAACCATTATAATTAATAACACAAAATGCGGGCTGTAAAAACGTGTTTACAGCCCATATTTTTAAGAAAGTGAATTTTTGCTATGAAAAAAGCGTTAAAATGCATCATTACGGCAATAATATGGCTCGGAATATGGCAGATATTGAGCATGATTGCAAACCTCGAAATGCTCCTGCCCTCCCCCGCCGGCACGTTTAAGGCGCTAGTTTCGACAGCACAAACCGAATATTTTTGGCAAAGTATTTTCTATACGCTTATACGAATCGCGGTCGGATTCCTCCTTGGGTGCATTATCGGAATACTCCCGGGCTTTATAACGTTTTTTTCAAAAAATGCGCAGACATTTTTCTCCCCGCTTCTGCATATAATTAAGGCTACGCCCGTGGCTTCGTTTATAATTCTCGCGCTCGTATGGATGAAATCAACATTTGTTCCGTCGTTTATTTCGGCTCTTATCGTAATTCCGTTCGTGTGGTCAAACGTCAGCACGGGACTCAAAAGCGCCGACACGCTGCTGCTGGAAGCCTCGCGCGCGTTCGCGGTTCCGATGAAAAAACAGCTTAAAAACATTTATTTTCCCGCAGTAAAACCGTATCTGCTCTCGGCATTTTCGACGGCGGCGGGACTTGCGTGGAAGGCGGGAGTCGCGGCAGAGGTCATATGCTATCCCCCGTATTCAATCGGCAAGGGCATATATAATTCGAAAATTTATCTCGAAACGCCCGAGCTTTTCGCGTGGACGGCAGCTGTCATACTACTGAGCGTGGGACTTGAAAAATTAATATTATTCATAACGAAAAGAACGGGGGCGAAAAAAGAATGATTGAATTTGAAAACGTATCAAAATCATACGGGGACAAAAAGATAATCGACTCGCTCTCGTGTTCGTTTGAATACGGAAAAACGTATGTTCTGACAGGCAAATCGGGCGTCGGCAAAACCACGCTCCTGCGCGTTATGTCGGGACTCGAAAAGTATTCGGGTAAAATAACGGGACTTGAAAACATGAGAAAAACTTTTCTCTTTCCCGAGGACAGGCTTCTTGAAAATCTCACGGCGAGCGAAAATATACGCTTTGTTTACCCCGAATTCAGTAATAAAAAAGAATGGTTCTCCCGTTTTCTCCTCGACGGATGCGAAGAAATGAAAATCGGCGAAATGAGCACAGGCATGAAAAGACGTCTTTCACTGATGCGAGCATTTGTTTTTTCGGGTGACGTGTTTTTTCTCGACGAGCCGACGAACGGATTAGACCCCGAAACCGCCCAAACAATACTCAAAACAATGAAAGAATTATTAAAAGGTAAAACCGCGTTTATTATAAGTCATTCGAAACGCGACGCAGCGAATCTTGCAGACTGCGAAATCGTCCTTAACTCACAGCCGGTAAGTGAATTGACATATATTTTGTAACTATTTATCTTTT
>DJEG01000124.1 GCA_002431305.1 Ruminococcaceae bacterium UBA5904
GCGCCAGCCTGCCTGCGTTTTCAATCCTTGTTAAACACAGACATACTTGTAATCAGATGTAAACTTTTAGGCGTTACAGAGTACTACAAAAGAATGTTTGTGTTTGAAATGATAAATTATTGTTTTTTTTGTTGACATTGCATCGTTTTTATGATAAAATCAATACGTTGTCGGCTTTTTGCCGTTAAATTTTTGTAAAAGTTAATACCGATATGAGAGGTGGAGTCTGTCATAGCGCTTTTCGGCGTTATTCATTCGGGTTGTTTTTAAGTTTTTTGCTTTATTGACTCGTAAAGGACTTTCTTTTTCGGGAAGTCCTTTATTTTATTGTCTTTTTTCGGCTGTTAACTGTTTGGAGGAAACAAATTGATACCTGCTCTGATTATTTTCATCGTCACATACGTTCTGATGCTTGCGTTTCAGAAATGGCGTCCGTACATCGCTCTCGGCTCGGCGGCGCTGTTTATAATTCTCGGTTACTGCGGACTTTTTGAGATGGATATTCTCTCCGCGCTGAAGGCTGTCGACTATAACGTTCTCATGATGATAAGCGGAACAATGGCTACCGTCTCGCTGTTTATCGAGAGCAAAATGCCTCAGAGACTGTCCGAAATTCTGTTACATAAGGTTTCTAACGTTAAGTGGGCGATTGCTGTTCTGTCGCTGTTCGCCGGCGTTATAAGCGCGTTTGTAGATAACGTTGCAACGGTTCTCATGGTTGCGCCCGTCGGACTCGCTATTTCGAAAAAACTCAAAATTTCGCCCGTTCCCGTACTTATTTCCATCGCAGTATCGTCGAACCTCCAGGGCGCGGCTACGCTCGTAGGTGACACGACGAGCATTCTTCTCGGCGGATTTGCCGACATGAACTTCATGGAATTCTTCTGGATGAACGGCAAACCCGGCATATTCTTCGGAGTAGAGCTCGGCGCACTTGCTTCGCTTCTCGTACTGTTGTTTATTTTCAGAAAAAATACTCAGCCTATCGATTCAAAAGTTGAGACGACGGTCGAGGATTATTTCCCGTCGATTCTCATGATTGCGACGGTCGTATTCCTTATAATCGCCTCGTTCCTGCCAAAACCCGAGTCGGGCGCGCTTCTCACTCTCTATGAACTCAGAAGCGGTTTAATCTGCGTTGCGCTTTGTCTTATCGGAATTATCA
Source organism: Ruminococcaceae bacterium UBA5904 (assembly GCA_002431305.1). Lineage (GTDB taxonomy): Bacteria > Bacillota > Clostridia > Oscillospirales > Acutalibacteraceae > CALACW01. The sequence continues at coordinate 1,166 of DJEG01000124.1, forward strand.
GAGCGAGCATTCAGCGCAAAAACGGCGAGGTTGTCAAGCTCGTTCTCGGCGAGTTTGACAAGGATACCGTACTCCTCCTTTTCGGTCTGTTTATCGTTATCGAGGGCATTAAGTCGGCGGGCGTTATCGACGCTATCGCACAGCTGTTCTTTAAGATTTCGGGTGACAATCCGTTCATTCTCTATACAATTATCGTATTCGCTTCCGTTATTCTGTCTGCGTTCATCGACAACATCCCGTATGTTGCGACAATGCTTCCCGTTGTACAGAGCATTGCGGCTCTTATGGGACTGCCGGCGTATGTTTTCTATTTCGGACTGCTTACAGGAGCAACGCTCGGCGGAAACCTTACCCCGATAGGCGCGAGCGCGAATATTGCCGCTATCGGAATTTTAAGAAAGAACGGCGAGACCGTAAAAACAAAGGATTTCCTGAAAATCGGCGTGCCCTTTACTCTTTCGGCGGTGCTCGTGGGCTATGCGTTTGTATGGCTTGTATGGGGAATTTAATCTAAGTTTTCTTTTTTGTATTATATCTATACCGATTGTTTTTTTGACGCGAATGAGCGAAGCTGTATAAACGGCTTCGTTCATTCGTTTTTTAGCGGGACTGAGGGGGGATGTAAAAAACAGTTTCCGCATTGTATCATACGCGGTGAAAGGAAAGTGATATGATGCTTATTAAAACAATAACGCTTGATGTTTCGAATAATATTCTGACCTCGCCCGTCAGCGTTCAGAAACTCAGCGTCGGCGACAGAATCGATATTTATCTGCGCTCGCGCGGTATGGGTATAAAGCTGAGCGGGGACATGCATGCGCGCATTCTTGCAAAAAAGCCGGACGGCACTTTGTTATTCAACGACTGTACGCACGACGGGGATAAAATATCGTATATTATAACAAATCAGACGATTTCATCGCCCGGAATAGTTGAGTGCCAGCTTCGTATTACCGGGGACGGCGAGGATATTTATCTGCCGAAATTTTCGCTCCTCGTTTCCGATAATCTCGACGTAGGCATAGAGAGTGCGGACGAGACGACGGCGTTCGGACGGTATCTTGCCGTAATGGATAAAAAAGAGGATTCCGAAAATAAAACGACATCATTATCGTCCGAATCCACTGACACCCAGTACCCGAGCGCAAAGGCGGTTTACGACGCGCTGAGAGAGACGGAAAGTGCGTTTCCTTCGATATCCGTCAGCGGGATAAGCGGAGGTCACGCCGTAACGGTAAACGGAAAAAATACGTCGAGCGTATTTAACGTTTACGACGGAAAAACGCCGGTGCGCGGGACGGATTACTGGACGGCGGAGGATAAGGCATATATAAAATCATATGTCGACGACGCGGTTCTGGGAGGTAAATGGTGATGAGTATAAAAACATCGTTGACATCCCTCGCCTCAGCCGTCAGAGCAAAAACGGGAACCTCGGCGCAGATGACGATTGACGAAATGGCTCAGAAGGTAGGCGGAATTTTTTCTGCATTCTACAGCTATACGAACGGGAGCGGGGGTACGTATTTTACGTTTAATCAGGTTCCGTTCGAGTGCAATCTCGTTTCCGTAATGCTGCGCTGGGGTATAGGCAATCTCAGCAAGGACGACGTTTACAGTGTTTTCTATAACGGAAAAACCTCCGACAGCAGATACAGAAAAAAGGCAGCCGACGGGAATAACACGCCGTACAATGTTTCAAACAGCGTTGTCGTTAAGAATATAAAGGATGAAAAAGGTACGTATACGGTAAAGATTTACTGCGACGGATGTATTTTTAATTCGGCTCAGCAGTATATAGTTTTTCTTGCAAAAAAGGAGTGATTGTCTTGTATTATTATGTCGATTCGACCGGCGAAAAATATACCGAACGCTCATTCCCGCTTATACTTCCCGGCGAACATGAAGTCGGCGAGAGGGAATATCTTTCGGCGCGCGCAAGAGAAGAAGCAAAATATGCATAAAACTCTGTGACAGAGCGATAATAATTAAACTGCGGTTGACGGTGCAATGCATCGTAAAACCGCAGTTGTTTTTTTTATGAAAAAGACGCAATGTGAAATTAATGGGCTGAAAAACACATTAAAATATGTAATTAATGATTAAAAAAACACGAGTAAAATATCCGCTATGTGCCATAGCAAAAGAGAGTCGGACCCTATAAGCCCAAAACGCACCGTTTCACGCCTCTGAGAACGGTTTTTCACTTGAAATACCGGCGCCTGTCAAGTTTGAAGACGCAGTTAAACGCTCTCAGACAAAGCAATGCTTGTAAAGTTTTAGGTGGTACTGAGTACCGGAGAGAAAATCATATTTGATATTCAAAACAGTTTGGATGAGGTTGAATAAACGAATAAAAAGTTGTCCGGTTCTGTATTATCAAAAAGAAGAGGAAAAAATAAAATATTATCGGATGTCGAATCATTGCCCCCTTGACTTCCGAGTCGGTATGATTTATATTTAAAGTACCATAAAAATAAAAGAGGTTATTCTAATGTCAAAGATATTTGCACACAGAGGATTCAGCGGAAAATACCCCGAAAATACTATGCTGGCGTTTAAAAAAGCGGTCGAAATCGGCTCGGACGGTATCGAAAACGACGTTCATTTTACGAAAGACGGCGTTCTCGTTATCTGCCATGACGAGTCAATCGACAGAACGAGCAGCGGTACGGGACTTATCCGCGGCATGACTTACGATGAGCTTTGCAAGTTCGATTTTTACGGCAATTTCGAGGGCAAATACGAGTTTCAGCGTATTCCCACGCTTCGGGAGTATTTCGAATTCATAAAGGATGTTCCGGGATTTATTACGAATATCGAGCTTAAAACGGGTATATTCGAGTACCCCGGAATCGAAAAAGCCGTTATCGACATGATTCACGAATTCGGTCTTTCGGACAGAATTATCCTCTCGTCGTTCAACCATTTCACGATTATGCGCTGTCAGGAGTACGATCCGTCGATTAAACTGGGCTTCCTTATCGAGAGCTGGATTATCGGCATGGGCGAGTACACAAAGAGCCACGGCGTTCAGTGCGTTCACCCGATTTTCAGAAACCTTACCCCGGAGCATTATGCCGAGATGAAGAACGCGGGCAGAGAGGTCAACACATGGACCGTCAACGAGTATGAGGATATCAAACGTCTTTCGGACATGGGTGTTGATTCGCTTATCGGAAACTTCCCGGACAGAATGATTGAAGTTTTGCGATAAATTCAATTTTAACGAAATTATAAACCGTATTCGTAGCCTAAATTCGGCCGCCGGGTACGGTTTGTTCATTATTGTAAATATAAGAATGCCGAAATCGGAATAAACTTCTGAAAATCATGAGAAATATTCCGAAATCGGCATTTTTTCTGTTTTAATTATAATAATTCAGAGCGGTAAACGAATTTACCGCTCTGATGCTATATTTTATTTAAACCTTTTTATTTGCAGTCCTTATAGAACTCATCGATATATGCTTCGATATCTTTTCTGGTTCCCTTATAAACTCCGGGGGCTTCCATTTTAGCAGAAACCGTCGCGGTCGCGTAGAGAAGCGCAGTCTTTATGTCCGACGTCAGTCTCTCGGTATAGTATGCCGCAAACGTCGTGTCGCCTCTGCCGGTACGTCCCGAGAGGTTTCTCGCTCTGATGGGGCAGGTGTAGAACTCACCGCCGTCGTACGCGAGAACTTCCGTGTTGTGGGTTATGAGAATTTCCTGTGCGCCCCACTCGTGAAGAAGTTTTGCCGCCTCTTTTCTGTCGGTAAGACCCGTGAGAATTTCAGCCTCCGCCGCGTCTGTTTTAAGAAAACGAACGTAGGGCAGAACCTTTTTCTTATCGGCCCAGTCCTCGAAATACATGGAGCCGTCGTCTCTTACGTGTCTTAAACATGTCTGAACGTCAACCGCGATGGGAGCTTTTTTCGAAGCCTCTATCATCATTTCGGTAGTGTAGTCGCCGTAAACGAGACCGGCAAAGTGAATTATATCGCCTTCGATATCCGACGGAATGTCGTCGATTGTGAACGGAGTGCCTACGCTCGTGCAGCGGCACTCTCTGCGCTCCTTGTCGGGGGTGAAATATCTGTTGTACATGTTCGATGAAGAGGGGCTTTTAATGCAGTAGATGTCCTCTTTCGGGATTACGAACTCGTTGAGTCTGTCAAAATCCTTTTCGTTAAGACGGGTAACGGCGGCAACCTTGTGACCGAGGGCGTATGCCGACGCGGACGAGAAATTGACCGCTCCGCCGATTACGTCGACAGCGTTTCCGAGGTGGTCGACGTTGTGGTCGAGCGTAATATGACCTATGATGATAGATTCGTAATGCTTCATTTTTCGCACTCCTTATTTAATGTTAAAAAGTCTTTTCGTGTTTTTATTTGCTTCGTCGATAACCGTCTGAGGAGCGATACCGCGTATTTCCGCGATTTTTTCTGCGGCGAATTTAATTAACGACGAGTCGTTTCGCTTGCCTCTGTACGGGACGGGCGCCATGTACGGGCAGTCAGTTTCGAGCAGGAGCCTGTCAAGCGGAACATATTTTGCCGTCTCGACGCTTTTTACCGCATTTTTAAACGTAACGACTCCGCCGAAGCCCAAATACATTCCGAGGTTTAATACATCCCGCGCTGTCTCGACCGAACCCGAGAAGCAGTGAAGCACGCCCTTCGGCTTGTATTTTTTTAACAATTCGAGCGTGTCGGCGTGAGCCTCGCGGTCATGGACGATAACGGGGAGATTCATTTCGTTCGCCTTTATAAGCTGGCGGGTAAATACGTCAATCTGAACGTCCCTCGGAATCCCGTCATAGTGATAATCAAGTCCGATTTCGCCGACGGCGACGCACTTTTTCTCACTTAAAAGAGGATAAATTTTTTCGAGTTCGTCCTTGTAATTATCCTTAATGTCCTCGGGGTGAAGTCCGCACGAGGCGTATATGAACGGATATTTTTCGGCGTATGAAAGGGATATCAGGCTCGAATTATAATCCGTCGCGCAGTTTATAACGTTCGAAACTCCTTTTTCGTTCAATGAATTTAAAACCTCGTCTCTGTCCGAATCGAACGCCGAATCGTTATAGTGCGCGTGAGAGTCAAATATATTATTCATTTATCTTATCTTGGTTCCGACGGGCATTGAGTCGACGAATACAACCTTAACGTCGTCCTCCGAACAGTCACCCGCGAGAATCATTCCGGCAGATTCGACTCCGCAGAGCGTTGCGGGCTTTAAGTTCGCGACAACGATAACCTTATGACCGATAAGCTGTTCGGGCTCGTACCATTTTGCAATGCCGGAAGCTACGGTTCTCGGAGTTCCCGTGCCGTCGTCGAGCGTGAGCTTTAAAAGTTTCTTAGCGCGTTTTACATGCTCGCAGTCCTTGATTTCGGCGACGCGGAGTTCGACCTTCGCAAAGTCGTCTATGCCTATCTGTGCTATGCCCTCGATTGCCTCTTTAACTTTGTTGTTGTTAGCCTGCTCGGCTTTTATCTTAGCCTCTGTTTCGGCTTTGATCTCCTCGATCATCTTCTGCGCGTCGATTCGTGCGAACAGGGGAGTTGCAGTGCCGACCTTTGCTCCCTCTTTGACAGCGCCGAACGTCTTAACGCTCTCGTAGTCGGTTATATCCGTGTTAAGCTGCGAGAATATCGCCTTTGCCGTCTCGGGCATAAAGGGTGAGATGAGAACGGCGAGAATTCTTATGGATTCGACAAGATTATAGAGAACGGTCGAAAGTCTGTCCTTTTTCTCCTCGTCCTTGGCAAGCGCCCAGGGCATTGTCTCGTCGATATATTTATTGCATCTCTTTGCAATACTCATCACCGTGTCTAGAGCGTCGGCGATATGGAACGTATCCATTGCCTGTTCGAACGGTTTATATGCGTTTGAAGCGAGGGATTTAAGTTCGTCGTCAATAGGCTCCGAAGCCGTATTGCAGGGCAGAACGCCGTCAAAATATTTGTTGACCATGGCGACAGTGCGGTTTACGAGGTTGCCGAGCGTGTTGGCAAGATCGGAATTGAAACGCTCTATCATTGTGTCGTAAGATATGGAGCCGTCCTGTGCGTGGGGCATTTCGGAGAGAAGATAGTATCTTACCGCGTCGACGCCGAAACGCTTTACGAGATCCTCGGCGTAAATTACGTTGCCCTTCGACTTGGACATTTTATCCTCGCCGAAGAGAAGCCACGGATGACCGTAAACCTGCTTGGGCAGAGGCTCGCCTAAAGCCATGAGCATGATAGGCCAGTAGATGGTGTGGAATCGGATAATATCCTTACCGATAATGTGAACGTCGGCGGGCCAGTATTTTTTATACATTTCGCTGCTGCCGTCGGGGTCGTAGCCGAGGGCGGTGATGTAGTTCGAAAGCGCGTCTATCCATACGTATATAACGTGCTTTTCGTCAAACGTAACGGGTATTCCCCATTTAAACGACGTACGCGATACGCACAGGTCCTGGAGTCCGGGCTTGATGAAGTTATTGAGCATCTCTTTCTTTCTGCTCTCGGGGTAGATGAAGTCGGGATTTTTCTCGATATGCTCCTCGAGTCTCTTCTGATACTTTGAAAGTTTGAGAAAGTATGCCTCCTCCTTTGCATTCGTGACCTCGCGGCCGCAGTCGGGACATTTGCCGTCTACGAGCTGGGAGTCGGTAAAGAAGCTCTCGCACGGAACGCAGTAGTGACCCTCGTAAGAGCCTTTGTAAATATCGCCCTGGTCATAGAGCTTTTTAAATATTTTCTGAACGCATTTCTCGTGGTAGCCGTCGGTCGTTCTGATAAATTTATCGTAAGTCGTGTTGAGCATGTCGCAGATTTCTCTGATTTCTCCGGAAACCCTGTCGACGTACTCCTTGGGCGTAACGCCCGCCGTCTTAGCGTACTCTTCAATCTTCTGACCGTGCTCGTCCGTTCCGGTGAGGAAGAATACGTCATAACCCTGGAGTCTTTTAAATCTCGCTATGGCGTCGGTAAGCACTATTTCATAAGAATTTCCTATATGCGGTTTTCTCGAAGTGTAAGCTATCGCGGTGGTAATGTAGTATTTTTTCTTTTCCATAATTTATACCTCCGTATACAGAATATATTATAAACGCTGACGGCTTGTATTGCAAGAAAAAATTTGATATTTGCCTCTTGAATATTTATAAAATAAATAATATAATTAATTTATAAATATATTTTTTGTAAGGGGTATATTATTATGAAAAAGTTAAAAAAAGCCCTGTGCTTCGTCATGAGCGTAATGATTATGATATGCTCATTAAGCGTGCTCTCACTCGCATATGACGAAACGGGTAAAAAATCGGCGGCGATTTTCGTCGACGGTATAGCTTCCTCCGACCTTATCAACGCCGAAACGGGCGAGAAGATTTTCCCTCCTCAGGCAAAACCAATTATAAGCGCGGTCGGCAAGGTTCTGCCGACGCTCGTTTCCGACATTAAGAAAAACGACTATTCGGCTACTGCGGATATTATCGCCGACGCGGTGAATCCGATATTCGCCCCCATTTCATGCGACGAAAACGGACTGCCGAAGGTTAAAACGAAACTCGATTACGAGTACCCCGATTCCGACAGTATAAAAGCCGTAATAAACGGAACGGGCGAGGAAAAATACATACGCTTTTCATATGACTGGAGACTTTCGATTCAGTCGATTGCCGGGGAGCTTCATTCATTTATAGAATACGTAATGAAAGAGGGCGATGTCGATTCCGTTTCCCTTATCGGCTTAAGCATGGGTACGTGCGTTGTTACGTCGTATCTTAAGCTTTACGATTATCAGTACGTCGACGGCGTTGCTCTGCTCGCGGGCGGATATAACGGCGTTTCGTGCTGCGGTCAGCCGTTTGCTGATATGCTCGGGTTTGATTCCGACGCAATCGTAAGATACGTTGAGGCAATGGTCGGCGATTCTTTCGCAGGAGTCGGAGCTAAGGCTCTTATGAGATTTTTAAACGTCACGGGTACACTCGGCAAGGCCGTAAACATTGCGGACGCTCTGACGGCGGAGATAAATGACATTCTTTATAGGGACGTATTCGTTAAATCCTTCGCGGCAATGCCCGGTATATGGGCTCTTGTTCCGCTCGAATACTACGAGCAGGCTAAGGATACGGTAATAAACGGCTTCGGCTTTTCAGACGAATACATAAAGACTCTCGACTGGTACCATTATGAGGTTCAGGCGGATATGGAGAATATTATAAGCGGTATTCTCGACAGAGGAATCAAATTCGGTATTGTATCAAAATACGGCTACCCAAACACTCCGTGCATTGAGGATATAAATTCAATGTCAGACGGCGCTATAGATACGCGTTTTTCGTCATTCGGTGCGACGTGCGCCGACGTTACGGGAACTCTCGGCGATGATTACGTTCAGAAAATCGACAACGGTCACGACTGCGTTTCGCCCGATAATATGATAGACGCGTCGACATGTAAATTCGTCGATTACACATGGTTTGTAAAGAACAGCTTCCACAGCAACGACATGGAGTATTCGACAGGTCTTTGTCTCGATATTTTAAATGCCGATACCCAGCCGACCGTTTGGGATTTCAAATACCCCGAGTTTAACATTATGACGAAAACGGGTATTAAGCCCCTGACTTCGGATAACGATTCGACGCTTTATACCGTAAGTTTCGAGGGCGATACCGTTCTGTCGGTTCTCGGTGATTTTATTATCGATTTTAAGAATGCTGGAAAGTCCGCGTTCGGGAGATAATTTTATTCCGGCGTTCGGAAATGTTTGCAGATTTGCGAAAAGCTCGGCGGAATGACCGTTTTATAAATTAAATGATGATAAATAAAAAGAACGCAGACCGATTTACAGTCTGCGTTCTTTTGTTTTTATGAAAAAACAAAAAAATGTATTGCTAAACGTTATACGATGTGATACAATATTGTTGCAAAACAGGATAAATACCGCTTTGAAAGGATTGATATTATGGCTTCAAAAACGGCAAATGTGCTGGCAAGAGTCGAACCCGAAGTGAAAATGCAGGCGGAAAGTATATTGGAAACACTCGGAATCCCGACCTCCGTTCTTATTAATATGCTTTACAGACAGATAATTCTTACAAAAAGTATTCCGTTTTCAATATCGGTTCCGTCGGTTCCTTTAGCAAGAGATGAAATGGATAAAAAAGCCTTTGATGATATGATAGAATGCGGAATTAAAGAGGGTGAAGCGGGAAATTATAAACCCGCTTCCAAAGTGTTTATTTCTTTGGAAAAAGGTTTATTGTAAGTATGAATAAAAGATATGAGATCTTTATTACTGCTCAGGCGGAAAAGCAATTGATTCAAATACGTGATTATATTGCGTTTGAATTATGTTCTCCGATCATAGCTGAAAAAACTATTTCATTGCTCAAGGAGGCAATATTTTCGCTTGAGAATTTTCCGAAGAGAATACCGTTGTCCGAATATGAACCAAATGAACGCGGGATTCGCAAAATGGTTGTAAAGAATTATTTAATCTACTTCTATGCTGATGATTTAAAGAATAGAGTTATAATTGTAGCTGTTGTATATGCTCGGTGCAGTCAGACGGATATATTAAAAAGTATAGCAAAAGAGAAATGAACCTCATAAGCCCAAAATGCACGGTTCACGTCTTTTGTATACAATCCTTTGAGATTCGACGCTCTTTTTCTGTTTCGTAAAGAACAAAAAAGAACGCAGACCGATTTACAGT
>DJEG01000081.1:0-8498 GCA_002431305.1 Ruminococcaceae bacterium UBA5904
ATTTATAAAAAAATTTTATATCTGTCTGTATAAAAAAATTGTTGACAAAATACAAAAAAATGGTATATAATCATAATTGTATTAATAAAAACTATCATCATACGAACGGATTATATTATGAGTTTATCATTTTCCGGTTCCGAAGGAAGCACCCCCGACGGCATTCTCATATCAAAATGCCGGTCGGGAGACAAAAAAGCTCTTGCCGAGTTGATCACAAAATATACTCCCATGATAAGAAGTGCCGCGGGCGGTTTTTCGGCTGTTATGCTTGACTCGGACGACATTGCGCAGGAGGGCATGCTGGGATTCATAAATGCGGTATACACTTATGACCCCGACAAATCCGATGCGTCATTTTCAACATATGCTTACGCATGCGTAAGAAACCGTATTACGTCCGCGATTCGCTCGCTCGAGGCAAAAAAACGCTCTGCTGACGGCGGATTAATCAATATTGACGACGTATCGGATTCTGACGCAGGCGAGGACTCCGCCCCGGAAACAAAACTCATAGAACGGGAACAGTATGCAGAGTTATTGAACAGTTTTTACTCGGTCCTGTCTGACTTTGAAAAAAAAGTTCTGTCCATGTATCTTTCCGGTTACACTTATAACGAAATATCACATCGGCTTAATATTGAGAAAAAATCGGCAGATAACGCATTGCAGAGAATAAAACGAAAACTGCGCGCCGCTTCACTTAAGCCGGATAATCATGGCGCAAAGCCCGGCTGACAGTCGGTTTTTGGATATATGTCCCAAAGCGGGCGTACCGCGCTGGGGCGAATACTTTTTTTATTCAAGCGAGGTAACACTATGTACGAAGACAAGACAATTGTATGCAGAGACTGCGGTCAGGAATTCGTGTTCACCGCCGGTGAGCAGGAGTTTTACGCAGAAAAAGGACTCACGAATGAGCCCAAGACCTGTAAGGCATGCCGTATTGCACGCAAACAGGCCGGCAGACCCGAAAGAAAACTTTACACGGCAGTCTGCGCAGAATGCGGCGGTGAGGCTAAGGTTCCCTTTGAACCACATGATGACAGCTCTGTCCTTTGCAGTGCATGCTATGCTAAAAAACTTGCGGCTAAGGGATAATTCCGATACGCCGATCAATATAACAGCATAAAAAATATATAACCTAAACGCCGGAGAATCACGCCGGCGTTTTAAACTGCTTTTTTTGAAAAATCGGCTTGACAGATGTCAAGTCGATTTTCATATTCAGAACATTCCACTTGCACGCCCGGATATTTAAATGTATATATAAAGAAAAATTACAAATAATATCCGCGCAGAGGTGTTATATATATGATTTTTCTCAAAGCATTTCTTATCGGCGGGCTTATATGCGTCGTCGGTCAGCTTCTAATCGACCTTACGGCGCTGACTCCGGCGCGTATCCTCGTCGGGTTCGTCGTTGCGGGCGTGATTTTATCCGCAGTCGGACTGTACAAACCGTTTGCCGAATTCGCGCAGGCGGGAGCGGCGGTTCCGCTGACGGGATTCGGTCACGTACTGTGTGAAGGAACAAAAAAAGCCGTAGACGAACAGGGACTTCTCGGTGCGCTGACGGGTCCAATGACAGCGGGAAGCGCGGGAATTATGGCCGCGCTGTTGTCGGGACTCGTAGTTTCGCTTTTTGCAAAGCCAAAATCAAAATAAATTGCGTTCTCCCTCTTGACAAATCAAAAAAACGGATTATACTATATATTAGCACTCGAAATACAAGAGTGCTAATATTTCTTTTCAAAGGTGACGTATCATGAAGAAAAAACAGTTTAAAGCAGAATCAAAAAAACTGCTTGACATGATGATCAACTCTATATATACGCATAAGGAAATCTTTTTAAGAGAGCTTATCTCAAACGCAAGCGACGCTATCGACAAACTTTATTTTCGTTCGCTTACCGACGAGAGCGTAGGCAAGAATAAAGAGGACTTTTTCATTAAAGTCGACATTGACAAAGAGAACAGAAACCTTATCATCACCGATAACGGTATCGGTATGACGAGCGAGGAACTCGAAAACAACCTCGGCACGATCGCCAAGAGCGGTTCTCTCGATTTTAAGAAAGACAACGCGGAGTCGGACAAAAAAGACGACGTTGAGATTATCGGTCAGTTCGGCGTAGGATTCTATTCTGCGTTTATGGTAAGCGACCTCGTTACGGTCGAGAGCAAGGCTTTCGGCTCGGATCAGGCATACCGCTGGACTTCGACCGGTGCGGACGGCTACACGATCGAGCCGTGCGATAAGGAGGATGTCGGCACCGTCATCACTCTTCACATAAAAGAGGACACGGAAAACGAGAAGTACGACGAATTCCTTGAAACATACAAAATCAGCGGACTTATCAAAAAGTATTCCGATTATATAAGATACCCCATCAAAATGGATTTCGAATCCTCCCGTCCCGTCGAGGGCAAGGAGGGCGAGTACGAATCATTTACAGAAACGCGCACCGTCAACAGCATGATTCCGCTTTGGAGAAAGAATAAGAGCGAAATTACGGAAGAAGAGTACGACCGTTTCTACTCCGAAAAATTCTACGATTTCGAAAAGCCCGCAAAGGTTATACACACAAAGACCGAGGGTCAGGCAACGTTCGACGCGCTTATGTTTATCCCGAAAAAGCCCGCGTATGACTATTATTCAAAGGAATTCGAAAAGGGTCTCGCGCTTTATTCAAACGGCGTTCTTATCATGGACAAGTGTCCCGACCTGCTCCCCGACTATTTCAGCTTCGTAAGAGGTCTCGTCGACAGCGCAGACCTGTCGCTTAATATTTCGCGTGAAGTACTCCAGCACGACCATCAGCTCAAGCTCATTGCCAGAACCATTGAGAAAAAGATTAAAAACGAGCTTACGAAAATGCTCAACAACGAGCGTGAAGCGTACGAAGAATTCTATAAATCGTTCGGCGTTCAGCTGAAGTTCGGAATTTACAACGAATTCGGCGCGCACAAGGATTCTCTCAAAGACCTCGTAATGTTCTATTCATCAACCGAGAAAAAGCTCGTCACTCTTTCCGAATACGTTTCGAGAATGAAAGACGGACAGGATAAAATCTATTATGCGTGCGGCGACAGCGTAGAGAAAATCGACATGCTCCCGCAGACCGACGCTCTTAAAGAAAAAGGTTACGAAGTTCTTTACTGCACGGACAACGTCGACGAATTCGCGCTGAAGATGCTCGACGAGTACGACGGCAAAAAATTTGCAAATGTCTGCGCCGAGGAAATCGACCTTTCGACAGAAGACGAGAAAAAACAGCTTGAAGAGCAGAACGAATCGGGCAAGGACATGCTCGAAGAAATGAAGAACATCCTTTCGGGCGCGGTTCAGTCGGTTAAATTTACAAACAGACTCAAAAACTACCCCGCCTGCCTTTCGAGCGAGGGCAATATCTCCGTTGAAATGGAGAAAATACTCAACTCCATGCCCACGGATAACAAAGTCAAAGCCGATATCGTTCTCGAATTAAACGCCTCTCATCCTGTATCGGAGAAACTTAAAACCCTGTACACGGAGGACAAGGATTCGTTTAAAAAATTTACGAAACTCCTTTACGACCAGGCTCGCCTCATCGGCGGCATGACGATCGAAAACCCGTCGGAATTTATAAATATGATTTCGGAGCTTATGGTTAAATAAAATCCGAATAATATAAAAAAGCGCGGAATGTTCATCATGAGACATTCCGTGCTTTTCACTTTTTGTGTGCAGCACCGCATTTTTAACCCTGCTTTTTAAATCCCTTGCTCACCGTACTCTCTATATATTTTTCCGTTTCCTTTACGACCGTATGTATATAGACCTGCTCCTCGCCGAAGCGGTCTTCACACTTTTCGCACTCGGCGCGTTTTCTCGTTAGTTTATCGGATATGCACGCCAGCAAAATTTCGCTGTTCTCCCTGCCGAGGGAAAATAAATTATCGTCGACAAGCCCCGCGTCGGAGGCGAGCAGAGTCATCCTGTATGCGCTTATCATCAGGGCGCGGTAAAATCTCTTTGCCGTGCTGCCGCCGGCCTCGCTCATTTTATTTCCTATCATAAGCACCGTTCTGTACAGCGTCTGAACGCTTGCTTCGCGGTCCGTCACAAGCTCCGACTGTGAAAAAAAATCGTTAAAGCCATGCCGGTTCTGACTCATTCCGAGCATATAGTCCGCCGTAACGTCATAATATCTGCACGCCTTTACGATAAAATCCATTCCGCACTCGCGTATTCCCTTTTCATAATGCGATAAAAGAGCCTGCGAAACGCCGAGAACCGACGCGGCCTCTTTCTGACTTATGTCCTTTTCTTTTCTCAGGGAAGAAAGTCTTGAAGCAATATTGACGTTCATGCTTGACACCTCATTATACTTGTTGTATAGTATTTTACAACAGATAAAACGGATTGTAAAGGAAAACGCAATGAAAACATACAGAATTCATTTTATAAGAAACGGCATAACGACGGGAAATTTAGAGGGCAGATACATAGGGCATACGGACGAAGTTCTCGCGCCCGAGGGCGTAAATCAGATTAAAAATATGGACGAAACAATGATATATCCGTACTGCGACGTTGTATTTTCGAGTCCTTTAAAGCGTTGTCTCCAGACGGCTCATATAATCTACCCCGATAAGGAGCCTATTGTTATAAACGAGCTTATCGAGTGCAATTTCGGCGAATTCGAAAACAAAACGGCGGACGAATTAAACGGCGACGAGGACTTTTTAAACTGGATAAAGGGCGGTAAGGACGCATGCCCTCCGCACGGCGAGTCAAGCGAGGAATTCGGCAAAAGAGTCGTCAAAGCCTTTAATAATATCGTCGAGGGACTTATAAAAACGGGCACGACCGACGCGGTAATCGTCGCGCACGGCGGAGTTATCATGACTATACTCTCCGTATTCGGCTTCCCCGAGCAGGACATGACGGCATGGCGCGCGCCGGGCGGATGCGGATACACAATGATTATCACTCCGCAGATATGGTCGGCATTAAAAAAAGGCGAAGTCACCGCCGAAATCCCGCAGGAAAAACCGGGAAACGACAGCAATGACGACGATAATTTCGACGGAAACGACGACGTAAGCTGGAATGTGCTTAACCTGAACTGAATTTACCCTGGCGGTCAATGATAAACGTGACTGCCTTTTCTTTTTTATCGGAAAGAAAAGAAAGCACGGCTTCGTGTTCTACGGCGTTTTTCATCGCGATACAGTACGGTGCGGACAGTACAAACAAACTTAAAAAATCATATTTAATGTTTCTCATTTTTACGCCCATATATTTATTAAGACTGCCGTTCATACTCTCACGGCTTTTCTTTATACTCGAAATAACGGAGCTGTCACGGCTTTTTAAAATATAATAATTCACCGCCGAAAATCTTAAATTAAGCAAAACCGAAACGTACGTCCCTGTGAGAATCAATAAACCGCTCAAAACCGACAGCATTAGCGCGGTCGGATAATACACTCCCTCGTTTTTTATTCTCATAAACAATACAAATAAAATCACCGCGGGATAAACGAGAAACGCCGACAGGGTTAGTAATTTTAAGATATTTACCGTCATGTCCGTTAAAAATAATTTGAAATAAAGTCCAATTCCCGCTCTTTTTAAGTGAACGGGTCTTACGGAGGGAAAATAAAAGCGAATTTCGCTTTTGACTTTTATAAATAAATACAACGCGTACGCCGTCAGCGAAACCGAAATAAACAAAATCGGAACATAAATCGGATAACCGCCTTTTATCACCGAGAATAAAAAACAGAATAAGCCGAAAAAGAAGAGTCCGCGCAGCAAAAACCGCGAAAACAATAAACAGAAATCGGCAAAAACCCGTCCTTTTATATCTTCTCTTGCCTCGTATTTTAAATTCGAATACAAAAAACCGCCTCCGACATTATTATCGGAGACGGCTGTATTTTTTATACGATTATTTTTTCTGTTTTGAGTATTTCGTCTTATAAACGACTCTCATGAGCAGAGCCTCAACGGGATTGATTGCTTTCGCTCCGCCGATAAGATCCGCGCTTATCTGCGTTCTTGCACCCTTTTCGAGTACCATTTCAACGGCTTCGGCGTCGGACTTGTCGCCGGCTGCGCAAAGCGCGCCGTTGCCCGAGAGAAGAACCGCATTACGTCCGCGAAGCTTTCTGACAACCTTTTTCGCGCTCTTGACGGTATTGCCGGGATCGTACTCCGCACCCCTTACGGTAACGCCGATAAGCTGTGCAAAGTCGTCAAGCAGAGGCTTCATGGTCTTGCCGATTTTCGAAACGGCAACAATTTCGGGCTTCTTTGAATGAATAACGGAATTTACATCCTTACGGCGTCTGTAAACCTCTCTGTGAAGTTCCATAGTCTCGGGATAATCCCCTCCGCTGATGTTCTCGCCCGTGAGAAGATTTATTCTCGTGACGTTGCCGTCCTCGTCATACATATTCATGGTTTCGCCTTCGCGCTCGGAGGTATACGGGTCATACTGCGTGTACTCCTCCTGACGGACGTTGATCGCGGCGAAATAATCGGCAATTTCTTCAACAGTCTGAGCAGTCTTGCCCATCGCGTTGTAGAATGTATTTTTAAGATAGCCCTCGCATACTTTTTCAAGCTCGCTTGCAACTTTGAACGCGTCCTCGTAGTCAACGCCGAGGCATACCGCACCGTGGTGAGCCATTATAGCGGCTTTTGAATTAGAACGTTCGAGAGCCTCGGTAACGCCTTTTTTAAGTTTTCCGGTACCGGGAAGTCCGTACGAAGCTACGGGAATATCGCTTCCGATAATGTCCCTGCTCTCTGCCGGAACGCAGTTTATGTCGGAACCTAAGAAGCTGATTGCCGAAGCGTTCATCTGATGCGTATGAATTACGAAATTTATCTCGGGACGAAGCTTGTACGCCTGTGCGTGGATACCCTTTTCCGACGAGGGCTTAACGTCGCCGTCGTATGAGAGATCGTCGATTTTAACAAGCACAATCTCGTCGGGCGTAAGAGTTTCATAGCTTCTTCCGCTGGGGGTTATAACAAAGCTGTTCTCATCGACACGGCAGCTTACGTTGCCCCATGTACGGGCGATAAGTCCCGATTCAACGAGTCTTTTTCCTGCGGTGATAACAGTTTCTTTAGCAGTCATTATATCCATTAATATCGCGTCCTTTCAAACAGAAAGTGATTCATATTTGTATTATAGTCTAATTTTTATAATAAGTCAAACATTTTATGGATTTTATGATGAAATTATGCTTTAATATTGATAATCGACTTTTTTTTTGCTAAAATAAGTATAGCAAAGCAGAAAGAAGGATAAAAAAATGACATACACATATAAAACAAAGGGAACGTGCTCGCGCGCAATTACGTTCGACCTCAACGACGGCATAGTTTCAAACGTCAGCTTCCAGGGCGGATGCAACGGCAATTTGCAGGGCATAGCAAAGCTCTGCGAGGGCAAAAAAGCCGAGGATATCATAAATTCCGTTTCGGGCATAAAATGCGGAATGAAGACCACGTCATGTCCCGACCAGTTTGCAAAGGCTCTTAAAGAGGCGTTGGAGGAAGCTAAGAAATGAAAAAAATAGGCGTGGTAATAGCTGACGAAAACGAATTCGAGCCGTTTATAACGCTTTGTAAAAAACATTCGGGCGCCGTCGGCGAGGTAAGAGGCAAGAGAACCGCCGAATTCAAAATAGGCGATAATATTGTTAAGGGCATAGAATGCGGAATCGGCAAGGTCAACGCCGCGGGCGAAACCGCGTTTTTAATAAGCGAGGACAAAGCGGATATAATAATGAACATAGGTCTCTCCGGCGCGATATCGGGACTTAAAAGAAATGACTTTGTCGCGGGCGAATCGTTCGTCGAATGCGATTTCGATTTAACGCCGATAGGTTATAAATACGGAGCAAAACCGCAGAAAACTTACGTTTACAAAGCCGACAAAGAGCTTCTGACTCTCGCAAAGGAATCGGGAGTCGAGAAAAGCGGAAAATTCGGCTGCGGAGATATTTTCCTTGCGGACAGGGAGAAAAAAGAGTTTTTCAAAGAGACGTTCGGAATATGCGAATTCGACATGGAGACGGGCGCGATAGCCTCCGTATGCCATGAGTGTAACATTCCGTTACTGTCGATAAGAAAAATAAGCGATACCGCCGACGACATGTCGAGCGAAAATTACCGCGAGATGAACGACAGAGCGGAGGGCGACCTCGCAGACGTTCTGGAGCGGATAATTGAAAAAATAAAGTAATATTTTTTATTAATTTAAAAAAAAGTGTTGACAATCACGCTTTAGTTGTGTATAATACATCTTGCCTGTTGCGTACAGGCATATATGGCGGCATAGCTCAGCTGGCTAGAGTACTCGGTTCATACCCGATTGGTCGTAAGTTCGAATCTCACTGCCGCTACCAATAAAAGCAACCTCAACCGGGTTGCTTTTATAAAAGGCCCGGTGGTCAAGCGGCTAAGACACCGCCCTTTCACGGCGGTA
>DJEG01000081.1:8561-8697 GCA_002431305.1 Ruminococcaceae bacterium UBA5904
GATTCTCGTCCGGGTCACCAATTGAATATTAAAGTCTCCGTTTTGCGGAGACTTTCTTTTTTTCAATTTCAGACCGCCGTTCCGCGGTCACAGCGTGTCGAAAAAGTAATTTTCGGCACGCTGTGAGACTGTTGAG
>DJEG01000122.1 GCA_002431305.1 Ruminococcaceae bacterium UBA5904
TTTAGGTGTGATCGTATTGTATTATGTTGTCATGGATTTAGAGTGGAACAACGCGTATAATAAAGCCGTGAAAGCTTTTTTCAATGAAATAATTGAAATAGGAGCCGTAATGATTGACGAAAATATGGACGTTGTTG
The DNA here is from genome assembly GCA_002431305.1 of Ruminococcaceae bacterium UBA5904. GTDB lineage: Bacteria > Bacillota > Clostridia > Oscillospirales > Acutalibacteraceae > CALACW01. The sequence goes on from DJEG01000122.1 coordinate 138, forward strand.
ATACCTTTTCCGTTCTGATACGCTCTCAGCTTTCAAAAAAATTAAGCGGACGGGTGAAAGACCTGACGCACATTACAAACGAGGATATGTACGGCGGGGTCGGATTTGACCGTGCGCTGTCTGATTTTACTAAATGGCTCGGTGACAGGGACTGCATTTTTATGTCCTGGGGCAATACGGATTTGCATGTTCTGCTTGAAAATATGATTTGCTTTTGTGATACGGATTATATCCCGTTTATACGATATTATGCGGACGCGCAGAAATATTGTCAGAATCATTTAAATCTCGATACGACTCAGCAGATAGGACTTTCCGCCGCCGCGGCACTTTTCGGAATCGACGTAAGCGAGTTTTCGACCCATCGCGCACTTGATGACAGTCTTCTTACGCGGCGGTGTCTTAAAAAAGCGTATAATGAGGATGAACTGTCCTCATATGTCCGGGAGTGCGACAGAAATTTTTACAAACGCCTGATGTTTAAGGCTAAGAACATAACGGATATACACGACGAACGTATAGACAGGAGCAAGATGGTCTGCCCCTGCGCACAATGCAGTAATTACATGAAGCGTATTTCCGAATGGCGCATTGTAAATCAGGCATTCAGGGCTACATTCTACTGCAAAAACTGTAAGAAAAAATCAATGCTTTCCGTTCGTTACCGTGAGCATTTCGACCATATTGACATAAAAAAAAGAGTTATAGATATGAACAGTAAGCCTGAAAAGAAAAAGGCGGAGGCCGATGATGAGAAGTAAAACCAAGAGAATACTGCTTATTGTTTTTATATGCATTTCTTCCGTTATCTGCGTGGGCGCAATAGCAATTGCGGGACTGTCGGTTGATTTTTTTTCGATATTTAAAAAGACGGATAACACACTTGTTTCGGAGGAAGCCGACTTTTCTTTTATGAAAAGAGACGAAGACAAAACGCTACTTGATATGAGATTTGTCCGGATTTCGCCCGACGCGGTTTGCGATATTAAAAAATCCGACGAGGAAATAAAAAACGCACTTTCCGACAGTATTGACGTTACGACGACGCTGTCTGTTAACGCATTGATTATCGATGTAAAAAAGGACGGTAAATACGTTACATCCTCGGGACTTGACGAAATAAAATATCTGTGCGATTATGCCTCTTCAAGGGGACTTTATGTCTATATCGGCGCGGATATTTCCGACGTTTTAAAAGGTGAAAAGTTTAAAATCGAGGACGGTTATGTATCACCGTTTAAGAATTATGGCATAAAAGGCATTGTTCTAACCGGAGTATCTGAATATAAATCGAAACACGTTACGGATGAGAAAAAGAGCGAGGCATTTGATTCCGCACTGATTTCATTTACCCGATTTTTAAATGACAGTTTAGAATTGGATTCCGGCATAATGTTTGACGCGGAAACGGATAATTCAACAGCTGATAAATGGATAAGCTCAAACTGCGCCGATATGTATTTTCCCGACATAACATCTGCGATGTCTTCGTCGGTTTCTGCGGGCAGTCTTATTTCGTCTTATGCGTCGCTTGCAAAAGAGTATGACGCGAGAATCTACTGCGTTCTTCATAACGAAAAAACAGCGGCGGGCGGAGACTGGACGGAGGATGATGAGATCTATTCACAGATTCGCTGTGTTTATAATAACGGTACACTCTCGGGAATCGTTTATAATGATATAAACGCTTTGGCTGAAAATAAAAAGAACAGCACCGTCAGCGCGTATTCGTATTTTAAGGGCTATAACGATATCGATATTACGGCTCTTAATATAACAAAGCTTCAGCTTTCCGAGGACAAAACCGCGCTCGAATTCGAGGGCGTTACGAGCAAAAAAGAAAACGCACTTTATATAAGAAATTCTGCGGACAGGACATGGTATGTGTTTACTGCCGATAACGACGGTAAATTCAAAGCGGAAATTCCTCTGTCCGCCGGCAGAAATATGATTACAGTTCGGCATATGAACGCGGGATATACGTATATTTTTGATAAGTGTGAGGATATTATCAAGGATGCAAAAGTTACGTTATCCGAAGATAAAAAGAGTGTTACACTAAGCTGTAACGCTTATGACGGAAGCACTGTTTTTGCATTTATAAACGGCGAATACGTCATGCTGACGGCGTCATCGTCTGCGGGAGAAGATAACAGAAGCGAATACACTGCGGAGTACTCACTCGGATTTAAGGGCGAAGCCGACGAATCCGACGTTTCGTTCTGCGGATATTTAAACGGAATGTCGGATGAGATTATAAACGGAAGATCTCAGGTGAACGAGTATTCCGACAACGGACTCGGCAGACGCGATATGTGCGTTATACTGCCCGACAGAGCCGAGACTACGCCTGTGTCGGAAAACGACGACCTTTCCGTTCCCGAGACTACGCCGCAGTTAAAAGGTACGTACGGATATATTCAGTCGACAAAACTTTATGAGAATACATTTATGTACTGCCTTACATCGGGCATAAAATTTAAAGCGGAAAACGCCGTGTATATAATAAACGGATTTGTTATGCCTGAAAATACGGTTTCGCTTACATCCGCGTCTCTTGACGGCAATACAACTTTTATAACATTTTCACAGAATTACAGAACGAGCGTTATTGTGTCTTTAGCTCCTCAGACATATAAAGAGGGCTATCTGGGACGTAAATACAATGTAGACTCGTGCGAGGCGGAGTATGTCGATATTAAATTCTATGACGCTCCGACATGCTCGGGAACATTCGATTTTTCATCGGATCCTCTGTTTACCTCGTGCGAATGGCTGTCTGACAGTAACGGTGCGGTAATATTACGGCTTCATTTAAGAAAAAAAGGCGGATTTTACGGCTATTCGATGACTGCGGACTCTGATACGGGAACAAAATTCATATTTAAACACAACGTCAAAGATATTTCCTCATTAACAGTAATGATAGATCCCGGTCACGGAGGATTCGGCGATACAGGCACCTATGCGTTTAATCATAGCGTTTACGAGGAAAAAATAACGTATTCCATAGCGGAAAAAGTAAAGAGTATACTTGAATCAAACGGTATAAAAACCGTCCTTACGAGAAAATCAGGTTCCGGATTTACCTTGATCGACAGGGTTAATACGGCGCGCAGTGTCTCGCCGGACGTATTTGTTTCGATTCACTGCGACGGCTCGTCGGACGCGTCGGCATACGGTACGCACACGTTTTATTACAGAAGTTACTCGAAACTGCTTGCCGATACGATACACACACAACTTGTCTCTATGTACAGAAATTATTATTATACCGACAAGACAAAGAGTGAGTATAACGGTCTCGATCTCGGCACCAGGTTTTTCCCGTACGCCGTTACGAGAATAGAGGAGTGCCCGTCGGTTCTCGTGGAGTGCGGATATCTTACGAATGAGGGCAACATGAAAATTCTGGCTGACGAAACGGGACAGACGTTATATGCGACGGCGATAGCGCAGGGAATAGTCAACTATTTCTCGCAAAGATAAATATAGAAAAAACGGGGCTTCGGTGAGGATAATCATCGAAGTCCCGTATAATTTTTGTTGCCGAAATTTTTTTATAATTCTCCGTTTAAAAACGCCGTTTTAAACCACACGTCGTCGACGGTAAATGATTTTCCGTCAAGATAGGAGAGTATTCCCGAATCGGTTATAAAATCAAAATCAAGTCTGTACGAATATAAAAACTGTTTTTTATAACCTCCGTATTTCTTGTTTACGGCATTCGTTCCGTACTTGCCGTCGCCGAGAAGCGGGTGTCCTATAGATGCCATGTGAGCGCGAATCTGATGCGTTCTGCCGGTGAAAAGCTCAATTTCAAGAAGGCTTAATCCGTTTGACTCTGCGAGAACTTTATATCCCGTTTTTGCGGTTTTTGCCCCCTCAATGGGATGATCATAGACGAAAACACGGTTTTTCTGCTCGTTTTTTAACATATAGCTTTCGAGTATACCCGATTTTTTCTTTAAATATCCGACGACAACGCAGAGGTACATTTTTTTTAATTCTCTGTTTTTGATTTTTTCATTGAGAATCTTTAATGTCTGCGCGTTTTTTGCCGCTATGACGATACCTCCCGTATTTCTGTCTATCCTGTTTGCAAGTGCGGGTGCGAACGAATTCTCTTTTTCGGGGTCATATTCGCCTTTTTCATAGAGATAGCGCTGAACACGCGTTATCAGCGTATCGACATATTCGCCGTTGTCGGGATGGGAGAGTACGCCTGCTTTCTTGTCGAGGAGCATGATATTTTCGTCTTCATATACGATATTAAGCTGTTTGGGAGCCTTATTAAAAGAGTATGTATATTCTCTTTTTTCAAAAAACTCGTCGTTTATATACATGTCTACAATGTCGTTTTCTTTAAGACGCGCCGATATCTCGCTTTTCTTCCCGTTCAGCTTAATCCGCTTGAGACGAATATACTTATATAAAAGATTTTTCGGCAGAAGCGGCGCCGTTTTTGTTATAAACGAATCAAGACGTTTGCCCGCGTCATTTTTTGTTACGGTAAATGACCTCATAGATTTTAATTATCTCCATATATGAATTCTTTTAGAAGCTCCGTATTTTTGTCTATGTCGACCTCGAGAACCATCTGTCCCTTTATCGTCGCGTCGTTCCATGTTCCGTCTGCCGGAATGGACATCTGCTCGATATCATATGAAAGATAGCTTATAATGCTGTTTCTGTTCTTTATGTCGACAATCATTTTTTTAAGGTCGGATTTTGTAAAACCGGTCTGAACCTTCTGAAGTACGTTAAGTCCCAACTCATAAAGTTCTTTAACGTTTTTTGTTTTAAGTTTGTCGAAAAGGAGAGTTACAACCTCTCTCTGACGGCTTGTTCGCTGAAAATCGGAGTCGCATTTTCTGATTCTTGCGTACCATAACGTCTGTTCTCCGTCAAGATGCACTTTTTCTCCGGGCTCAACTATGCAGTCGAACTTTGCCATTGCGTCGGCTTCCGCTTTTGAAACATCGACGTCTATACCGCCCAATTCGTTAACAATTTCGACGAAGATATCGAAATTAACCATAACGTAGTTATCTATATCGACTTTGAAATTAGTCTCGATTGTATCAATGACGAGCTGAGCGCCTCCGTGCGAGCACGAAGCGTTGAGTTTTGCGGTTTTATAGTCGGGTATATCAACCCACATATCCCTGAGAAAAGAGGTAAGCTTTATTTTTTTATGTTTTGAATCAAGACTTACAAGCATCATTGAGTCTGAACGTGATTCTCCCGTTCCCTCATCTTCGTCGAGTCCTATTATAAGAATATTGAGAACATCGTCCGAATGGCTGAGTTCGGATTTTGAAATGTATTTGTTTTCGTCTGAATACGCCGTATAATTTATCGAATCAAGAATATGATTTATATGATAGGACAGATAACCTCCCGCACCTATCAGGCATGCGAGAAATACGCACAAAACAGAGAGAACCGTTCTTTTTATTTTGCTTCTGCGCCGTCTTTTCTTTTTTAACTGTGCGTCCGACGGACGGGTGCGTTTCTGCGGATAAGGTTCTCTGTAGTACGGACTCTGAGTCGGGGACGTTACCTTTTTCGGCGTTTCTCGGTTCGTAACGGGGATGTAATCGTGTATAAAATCATAATCCGAATCGTCGTCCTTAACGAATTTCCCGTTGTCGGGCGTTGTGTAGTCGTTGACGGAATCAGAGTCGTTTAATTCGTAATCGTTTTCGTCACTGCCGTAATCAATATTGTCATTTGAAAACGGATTGAAGTTATCGTCGTTTGAGTATTTCATAATTAAAAATCACCGATTAAAAATGATTGCGTAAAAATGCAATATACAGTATAGCGCAAATGTCCGGTTAAAACAATAATTTCAAAAAAATTTAAGAAAAACTTATAAATATCTTCGAATTACGGTTGTATTTTTCGAAAACAGATGGTATAATAATCAATGATTATGGTATGTAGGTTTTGACTTCATTTCAAACAGGAGAGTAATGCAAATGGATAATGTAAAAACATTCTCTATCTCTAAGGAAGATTTTTTGCTTGACGGAGAACCGTTCAGAATTTTGTCCGGTTCCCTCCATTATTTCAGAATACCCAGAGCATACTGGAAGGACAGACTCCTTAAGATGAAAGCCTGCGGTTTCAACACGGTTGATATACCCGTTGCGTGGAACTGCCATCAGCCCGATGAGGAGACTTTCGATTTTTCGGAGCAGAACGACCTTGAGGCTTTTATTGAGCTTACTGCCGAGCTCGGTTTTTACGCTATCGTAAGACCGGGTCCGTACATGGGTCTTGACTGGGAGTTCGGCGGATTCCCTTGGTGGTTCTTAAAGTATGACGACCTTGATGTCCGCTGTATGAATGAGCGTTATATCGGATTTGTCGACAGGTATTTCGACGAGCTAATCCCGAGACTTGCCTCGCATCAGATTACGCGCGGCGGAAACGTTATTCTCGTTCAGGTTGAGAATGAATACGGCAGTTACGGCGACGATAAGGAATATATGAAGTATATAGCCGACGGAATTAAAAACAGAGGTATCGAAGTTCCGCTGTTCACAGCCGACGGTACGGATGATCATATGCTTTTAAACGGCGGAGTCGACGGTATTTACAAGGCTGTTAAGTTCGGTGCCAACGGTGAGAGACATTTTGAGGCTCTTAAATATTTCCAGCCCGAGGGACCACTGTTCTGCTCGGAGTTTTGGAACGGCTGGTACGATGAGTGGGAGTATAAGCATTATCAGCGTGCACCCAAGGACGCAGCCGTTGCAATGAGCCGTACGCTCAAGTGCGGTGCAAGTATGAATACATATATGTTCTGCGGCGGAACCAATTTCGGTCTTATGAACGGCGCTAACTGTGATTATGAATATAAGAGTGTAACATCCAGTTATGATAACGACGCTCTTCTTACCGAGAGCGGAGCATATACCAGGAAGTATAAACTTATGAAAGAGCTTCTTTCCAAGTATACTGCTATTCCCGCAGAAATAGAAATGGAGCCTGAGGTTCAGAAAGTCAGATACGGCAAGGTTCAGTTTACTCACTTTGCAAACCTGTTTGACAATCTCGATGTTCTCTCGACGCCCGTCAGAAGCAAGAATCCCATGTCTATGGAGAAATACGGTCAGGGATACGGTCTCATTCTTTACAGAAAAATGATCAACGGACCGCGCGACTATATGCCTCTTGTTATAAATGAAGTTCATGACAGAGCCAAGATTTATGTTTACAATAAATTCTATGCCGACCAGAACAGAAACGATGAGCCCTCTGTTGTTGAGGTTCGTGTTCCGGAAGAGGGTCTAGATCTTTCTATACTCGTTGAGAATATGGGACGCGTCAGCTTCGGTCATAAGCTCCGCGACCCCAAGGGCATTACGGAAAATGTCAGACTCGGACAGACGTTCGTATATAACTGGGACGTTTATCCGCTTCCTCTTGACGATATTTCCGAGGTTAACTACACTCCCGCTGAGACGTTTGAATATAAAGAACAGCCTCAGTTCCTTAAGGCTCAGTTTATTATTGAGGAAGATCCGTGCGATACGTTTATTAAACTTCCCGAGCTTAATAAGGGATTCATATTTATAAACGGCAAGCCTCTGAGCAGATACTGGGAGAAGGGTCCTCAGAGATCCGCATATCTTCCCGCATGCTGGCTTCAGAAGGGCATTAACGAAATCGCAGTTCTCGAGCTTGACGGATATAAGACAAAAAAGCCTTATATACTTCTTGATAAAGAACCCGATCTTGGCTGATTTACCGAAAAGTAAATAGATTCGGACGGTGAAAATCACTGTCCGATTTTTTTGCAGTCAGGAATGCAATAAAAATAGGGACTTCGTTTAATTTGAACGAAGTCGTTATTGTAATATTTCGATTTTGTTTAAGGATTTTCAGCTGCAGGCTTTTCCTCTGATTCTGAGGATGAGAGCATGTGCTCGTTTCTTCTCTTCATAAGCTCCTCCTGGATGGGAACAAGCTTTTTCTTTGAGAGAGGATAGATTATTGTCAGTATTAAGATAAGCGAGTAAACGACTGCGGGAACTATAGTACAGATTCTGTAGATATTATGTCCGACAGTTCCCTTTGCCGTAGAAACGGTATCCTTAACCTTATCTGAATATCCCGTCTTTTTAAGAAGCTGCATTCCGCCCGAATCCGCAACAGTCTGACCGAGCTTTCTCGCGAATGTATAAACTGCATAAATCGCGCTTTCGTTCTTTGTATGCGTTACATATTCCTGATAGTCGATAACGTCCATAACGATAGCCCAGTTCGTGATGCTCATGAACGAATATCCGAGTCCCGTGAGCGCCTGCATTACAAAGTATATGGGAGCCGAGGGGAGGAATACCGCGTTGAAAATACTTGCAAGAGAAGCGAGAGTAAGTCCGAAAACACAAAGTTCTTTCTTTCCGAATTTTTCAACAAGTTTCGGAACGAACAGAATTAGAGCCGCCATAGGCGCGTATGTGCACAGAGTGTTGACAACCGAGAGGTCGGAGTTGCCGAAAAAATTCTTGAAAAGATACTGGTTGAATGAGCCGTACTGCAGCAGACCGCTGATTAATATTCCCGAAACGGTAACGGTGAGAAACGGAATACTTTTAAACAGTGAGCCGTATGTGCGTTTAACGTCAATTTTCTTTTTCTCTGTCGGTGACTTGACTCGCTCTTTTGTCGACTTGTAGCAGACGAGATACATTATCGCCGATACTACGCCGAAGAATACCGCGAGGTAAAACGCTTTTGTTCCGTTGAATGAGGATGAAACCGTAGCACCGGACGCATCCTTAACCTTATCGTAAATAATCATCTGACCGATAAGCGTTACGGGAGCGCCCCCGACTCCTCCGCCTATTGAACGGAATGTCGACAGGAGAGTTCTGCCCTTGGGGTCGTCGGTTATAACGGACGCAAGCGAACCGTACGGGATGTTCATTCCCGTATAGAGCATGCCGAACGCCGTATAAGTTATATATGCGAATACGAGCAGAACGATGTAATTGCTTATAAATTTGTTGATTCCAAGAAAACAGAGTATCGTTGAAATTCCGAGCGGAATCGAAACAAATTTTATGTAGGGTCTGAATTTACCCTGCGGTTTCGGTGCGCGAGAATCGACGATAAGTCCCCACAGCGGGTCGTTTATTGCGTCCCACAGGCGCGTTACGAGAAAGAGAACCGTAATGTCGTTATAAACTTTTGCGGCGTTATAGCCGACCATAAGGCTGTCCGTGTAAAAAACTTTCAGATATGTTGAAATAAAAGTCAGCACGAGCAGATTTCCTATGTCTCCGAACATGTAGCCGAGTCCCTCGCGTATGCCTATCGCGTTTGGATGCTTCATGGCGGGAGGCGTTGGAGTTTTTTTGATTTTCATACATATACCTCCGAAGTGTTGAAGAAAAAAAAGTGCTTTTATATTTTATATTTTTTTTGAGTATATGTCAATCGATTTTGTGTAAATTTACATTTTTATCTTGATATGTATTTTTATATTTGTTAAAATTAAGAAGAGGAGCTGAGATTCGATGAACAGTAAGCCTATTTTTGCTATAATGTACGACTTTGACAGAACATTGTGTCCCAAGGATATGCAGGAATATCAATTTATTCCGTCACTCGGAATGAAAGCAGAAGATTTTTGGAGTGTCGCAAATAACTACGCATATGAGCACAATATGGATAAAATAAACGCTTATATGTATATTATGATAAAAAAATCAAGAGAATTAGGTCTCAGTCTTACGAGAGACAAAATTGTCGGATGCGGTGAAAATATCGAGTTATTCCCGGGAGTCGCAGAATGGTTCAGCCGTCTTAATCAATTCGGAGAAGATCACGGCGTACAGGTTGAACATTACGTCCTGTCCTCCGGGCTTAAGGAGATAATCGAGGGTTCGGTTATCGGAAAATGCTTTAAGCAGATATACGCAAGCGAGTTTTTATATGACGATTCCGGAAATGCCGTTTTTTCAAAATCCGTCGTAAATTACACATCAAAAACACAGTTCGTATACAGAATTAACAAGGGCGTTTTCGATGTATCGAACGATTATGATTTAAACCGCTCTACGCTCGAAAGCGACAGAAGAGTACCGTTTCAGAACATGCTGTATATAGGCGACGGACTTTCGGATGTCCCGTGTATGAAGATGGTTAAAGCGTACGGAGGTCACTCAATCGCTGTGTACAAGGATGACTCGGGCAAGGCCCTTGTTGACGATCTTCTCTACCACGACAGGGTCGATTACATATATCCGACAGACTATACGGAGAATTCAGGAATAGATATGACGGTTAAAAATATGATACGCATTGCCGCCGTCGAGCATAAGCTCAGCTGTGAGCATTCCCGTCAGTGCGCTCTAATAAATAAAATAATATAAAGATTTAAATATTTGTTGCAGTAATTATTAGTTTGATGTATAATATTTGCGGAAATTTTTAATTTGGAGGGGCTAACATGGCTTTACCTGTTGCATTGCAGTTTTATTCAGTACGAGACGAGGCGGAGAAAGATTTCTTCGGAACTCTTGAGAAAATAAAGGATATGGGATATCAGGGCGTCGAATTTGCCGGACTTTTCGGACATTCTCCCGCTGAAATTAAAAAAGAGTGCGAGCGTATCGGAATCACTCCGATTTCGGCTCACGTACCGCTTGACGATATGATAGCGGATATCGAGGGTACCGTTAAGACATATAAGGAGATAGGATGCGAATATATTGCCGTTCCGTATGTTACCGAGGAGCGCAGACCCGGTGCGGAAAAATTCGGCGAAACCGTTGAATATATTAAGAAAATAGGCGAAGAATGCAATAAAAACGGCATGACTCTGCTTTATCACAATCATGATTTCGAATTTAAGAAAATTGACGGCGAATACGGTCTCGACATGCTTTACAGACTTGTAAGCGCGGATCTTTTAAAGACAGAACTTGACGTTTGCTGGGTAAATGTCGGAGGCGAGAATCCCGCGGATTTCGTTCTTAAATATTCCGGCAGGGCTCCCGTTGTTCATCTTAAGGATTTTGTTATGAAGGGTAAGGACAAGCCTAAGAAACTTTACGACCTTATCGGAATTGACGACGAATCCGGTGAGGAAGAGGACGAGGACGTATTCAGCTTTAAGCCCGTAGGTTACGGCGTACAGGACATGCCCTCTATTCTCGACGCTTCAGTAAAAGCCGGAGCAAAGTGGGTCGTAGTCGAGCAGGATCAGCCCGACAAGGGAAATACGCCCATGAACGCAGCGAAAATGAGCCGTGATTATCTTAAAAAATTAGGCTGGTAATAAATTCGGAGGATATTTGTTTATGAAAAAAGATACATGCAGAATGGCTGTTATCGGTCTGGGCGGACGCGGTCACAGTATGATGGAAATACTTATGAATGTTCCGGGTGTTCATGTCGTTGCTGTTTGCGACGTTATAGAGGAAAGACTGGACGCGGGGCTGAAAACTGCAAAAGAGCGCTGCGCGGAAGGATATGACGTTCATGCATATTCAGATTATCACGAAATGCTAGAAGTCGAAGATTTAGACGGAGTATATGTTGCGACAACGTGGATTACGCATATTCCAATTTCGATAGATTGTATGAAAGCAGGTCTTAACGTCGGCGTTGAGGTCGGCGGAGCGGCTTCGATTGAGGAGTGCTGGTCGCTTATCAGAACTTCAAAGGAAACGGGCAAGTTCTGTATGCTTATGGAAAACTGTTGTTACGATAAAAAGGAAATGACTGTTTATAATATGGTTAAACAGGGTATTTTCGGTGAGATTGTTCACTGCGAGGGCGGTTACCGTCACGATTTGAGAGACGAGATTGTTTTAGGCAGAGAGAACAAGCACGGCAGACTCGTTAATTTTATGCACAGAAACGGCGAGCTTTATCCTACGCATGAAATAGGACCTATCGCAAAACTTTTGAAAATAAATAAAGGAAACAGATTTGTTTCTCTCGTTTCCGTTGCGAGCAAGCAGAGAGGACTCAACGAGTGGATTAAGAACGTAAAGGGCGAGGATTATGACCTTTACGGATATGATTTTAAGTGCGGAGACGTTGTTACGACTATACTTAAATGCGCAAACGGCGAGACCGTAACTATTAATCACGACTGCTCTCTCCCGAGACCGTATTCACGCGAGTATACGGTTCAGGGTACAAAAGCCGTATTCAAAGAAGCTCCCGACGACGGCAACGGCAGTATATATATCGACGGAGTTTCCCCGCAGCATAAGTGGGAGGATTTTAATGAGAAATACGCAGACAAGTATCTTCATCCTCTTTGGAAAAAATACGATGCGGAGAAAATCAAGGCGGGTCACGGCGGAATGGATTATCTTATTCTCCTCGCTCTTGCCGACAGTATTATGAATGAGACGAAGCCTCCCATTGATACTATTGACACTGCGACATGGATGGCTATTACCGCACTTTCCGAGCAGAGCGTCGCACTGGGCGGTACCGCGGTCGCATTTCCCGACTTTACGAACGGAATGTGGATAAACAGAGATAACGACTTTGACAGGAACGATATCTGTCTTGACGATATCTGCGAAGAATGCTTTTAATTTCGGAGGATAATAAATGAGTTATTATATAGGCGTCGACGGAGGCGGTACGAAGACCGCATATGCATTGTTTGACGAAAATAAAAATATGCTTTCAGTTGTTAAGACAAAGGGAAGCAATCATGAGAATTTAGAGGGATCGTTTGAGGAAGCGTGCGATATCCTTATGGAGGGTATCACAAATCTTCTTTTGGAGAATAAATTAAAACTCGGAAATATCGACGGAATTCTTATGGGACTTGCTGGAATCGACCATCAGTTCCAGCATGACGCTATGTTCTCGATTCTTTCGAATCAGGGACTTAAAAATTTTGAAATATACAACGACGGTTTTATCGTAACAAAGGCGGGTTCTCCCGACGGTACGGGCATAGGTTACAACTGCGGAACGGGCACTTGCTGTAACTCGATTGATTCGAGAGGTCACATGCTCCAGGTCGGCGGTTTCGGCGAACTTTCCGGCGACAGCGGAAACGGATACTGGATAGCCGAACGCGCATTCAGAATTGTTTATTTCGACGTTGTATTACAGGCTCAAAAGTCGCTTCTTACAAAACTTTTCTTTGAGAAATTCGGCGTTAACGACAAAGACGGCGTTCTCTCGATTATTCCTAAATTCGAAAACGAGAATACTAAGGACGAGATATGCAGGGGACTTACAGATATATTCTTTGAGGCTTCGTTTATGGGCGATAAACCCGTATTGAAAGTTATAGACGAAATGGCTGAAACGGGATCGGACTTTATCTGCGCTCATTTGAAACAGCAGGTGTTTGACAGCGATGTCGTAAACGTTGTTCTTTCTGGTTCGATGCATGTAAAACTTCCCAATGATATTTACGTAAACGCATTAAAAGAAAAGTGCGAGACAAAATCGGGCAGAAAGTTAAACTTTATAAAGCTTAATGCAGCTCCCGTTACCGGATGCATTAACTGGCTTTTGGAAAGCAAATAAACACAGGAAAAAAATACACGAAAGGATTGATATAAATGAAAGAAATTAATGTAACCGTAATCGGTTCGGGCAGTACGTATTGTCCCGAGCTTGTAGACGGTTTCATCAAAAGACAGGAGTCTCTTAAAATTAAGAGACTTGTATTAATGGATATCGACGACAGAAAGAGAACTATTGTCGGCAGTCTCTGCGAGAGAATGATAAAAAAAGCGGGTATGGACACGGAAGTTATCATGACCGACGATCTTGATTCCGCCCTTGTCGGTGCGGATTTCGTTGTTACCCAGATAAGAGTCGGTAAACTCCACTGTCGTTATCTTGACGAAACAATACCCATTAAGTACGGTCTTATCGGACAGGAGACGACGGGTATCGGCGGATTCTTCAAGGCTTTGAGAACCATTCCGGTTATCGGAAACATCTGCAAGAAGATGGAGGAGATATGCCCCGACGCTTGGCTTATCAATTTTACTAATCCATCGGGTATCGTTACCGACTTCGTTCTTAACAATACAAAAGTTAAGTGCATGGGTCTGTGCAATGTTCCTATTGATATGATTGACGACGCCAAAGAGGCTGTCGGTCAGGACGCGGAAATTACATATCTCGGACTTAACCATTTAAGCTGGATTACCTCCGTAAAGAAAGACGGCAAGGAGTGCCTTTACGATTTGTTCGACGAGGGCTACGCTCCCAAGGTTATGGCTAACATTCACGACGACGGTTTTGATGTTGAGTGCCTTAAAGCTGTCGGCGGTATTCCGTCATCATACTTACAGTATTACTATTGCAGAGACGCTAAGGTTAAGCATCTTAAAGAGGATCTTAAGTGCCGTGCGCAGGTTTGCATGGAGATTGAGGAACAGCTTCTTAAAATGTATCAGGATGAGGAGCTTTGCGTAAAGCCCGCGCTTCTTGATAAGAGAGGCGGACATAAGTATTCGCTTGCGGCTTGTTCGCTTATTGATTCGATTGCAAATGATAAGAATGATGTTCACGTTGTCAATATTCTTAATAACGGCACTCTTCCGTTTATGGATGACGACGATGTAGTCGAGATCGCGGCTGTTATCGGCAAGGACGGTGCAAAGCCTGTACCCGTAAGCCATACTTGGACAAGACACATGGAAGGACTTATGAAGGTTGTTAAGGAGTATGAGAAATATACCGTTATCTCGGCTATGAACGGCGACGACGAGGCAGCTCTCAACGCTTTGATGATTCATCCTCTTGTCGGCGACTATGACAGAGCGTTCAAGTGCTACTATGAGATGAAACAGGCTCACATGGAGTACCTTCCTCAGTTTTGGAGAAAAGACGATAAAAAATAAATACCGATAAACGGGGATTGCGGTAATTCCCGCAGAAAACTGCGATTCCGTGTATTTTTTCAGGGTCGCGGTTTTTTATAAATAAAATTTAGGAGTGATTAATTATGAGAAAAAATTTCGGAGCTAAACCCGTTCTTTATCCCATGCCTGTTATGATAATCGGCACTTATGACGAGAACGGCATTGCAAATGCAATGAATGCCGCATGGGGCGGTATCGTCGGCGGTAAGGAAATAATAATCAGTCTCGGCAGTCATAAAACCACCGAGAATATGAAGAAGACAAATGCTTTTACCGTAAGTATGGCGGATGTTGCTCACACTGCCGAATGTGATTATGTAGGTGTTGTTTCTGCAAACGACGACGGTGATAAGATGAAGAAAGCGGGATTTTCTACAGTTAAAAGTGAGTTTGTAAACGCTCCTGTTATAAATGAGCTTCCTCTTACTCTCGAGTGCAAATTAAAATCAATTCTCGACGGCGGACTTTATTTAGGCGAGATTGTCAACATCTCGGCTGATGAGAGCATATTGGGTTCCGACGGGGAAGTTGACCTTGATAAATTCAAACCCATAACCTTCGACCCGATTCACGACGGATATTACGCGCTCGGCGAAAAGGTCGGAACTGCTTTTTCGGATGGTAAGAAACTTAAATAAAACGCTCGTTTTCGGGCGAAGCGCCGGCTCCGCCCGAAACTTATGAGAGGAATATGTACTATGAGTAAATCGCTTAAAACTATTCAGGGATTTTCAAAAGCCGGAAAAATTCTCAGTAAGATTGTTTTTATATTCAGTATTATTACGTTTTGCTCGCTGGCAGTCGGATTAATCGGTCTGATTTTCGGTTCGGATGTTTTTAAACTCGGCGGAGAGTCAATTGTTTCGTATATTGAAAACGAAGCACAGATGAGTTTAGGCTCTATTTATTCTTCGGCTATTACAGGGATGATAATCAGCGCAGGCGAAATCTTTATATCCAAAACTGCTGAAAATTATTTTAATTTCGAGCTTAATGAGAAAACCCCGTTTACATTTGAGGGTGCGAAGAAAATGCGGACGCTTGGCATTGTTACTTCGTGCGTTACATTGGCATCTCAGCCGATCTGCGGTATTGCGGATTCGATTACCGCAAAGGTTATGGGTTCGGCAGAATCTTTTGATTCGGACGCGACAGCTAATATTATTATCGGTGTAACATTTATAATCGTATCCTTTTTGTGCGCGTACGGTGCCGAGATTCTTAACGAAAAATCGAATGCGGTTCCCAATGCAAATTCCGATAGCTCTTCTGTAAGTCAGAATGTTACTTTCGAAAATTTCAAGGTAACAGATGAAACCGTAACTTTTCCTGCTGCGGAAGTAAACGCCGAAGAGAAAAAGAACCCGGATATAAAAAATGAAGGTTGACATTTTACGTTATTTGATATAATATAATAACGTTACGCGGGTATGGTGGAATTGGCAGACACGCAGGATTTAGGTTCCTGTGCCGACGGCATGCAGGTTCGACCCCTGTTACCCGCACCAATAAAAAAGACTCGGGACATATTTGCCTTGAGTCTCTTTTTTATCATTTTTTTCAGCATAAAGATATTTTAATAAATTTATCCCCGCCCGAATCTTAGTTTAGACACGGGCGGGGAACTGCTTACTATGATTTTATATTTTGGAAATCTATTAAGATATATGACTTATCATAGACGCCAGATGTATGAAGAAATGTATTACCGAATATATGATTCCGATAACGGGAATATCCTTCATTTGTTCGTATTTCGGGCACATTGAGCATCTGAAAAGATCCGCTTTTGTAACGGCTTTTCCGCATTTGTCGCATATACCGTCCTTGTCATAATCCTCATGTCTTCCGCGGTCTTCACAGTCAGCCGGAATAACGAATTCGAATGTGCAGAAATGGTCTGTCGTGAACGTAACTATACCGTCCTTAACCGTGCAGGGGAGGAGAGTATACGTAGAATCGTCGTTATATCTCTTAACTTTGATATCCGTTATGTCGTCTGGATAGTAGCCGTTTAAAACAGCCGAAACGGTAACCGAGCCGTCGGGCTGGACTACAGCCTGAGATTCGTCGGTCATTCGGATGTCGTATGTTACAGAGCGGGTATTTCCGCGGTAATCCGTTCTCGTTCCGACGAGTTTGTATATAAGATTTGAGTTGAGATACTCTCCGCATTCTGAGCAGATAAACGATGTCTTCGCGTCGTTGTCGACTGACGGACCGGTTACGGCGTAGTAATTGTGATGTCCGGTGCATTCGAGCGTTTCACTGTACGTTTCAGCGCAGATTTCACACTCGTAAACGATTTCTCCGTTTTCTGTGCATGACGCTTTCTTTTCGGATTTTACGGAATACTTATGCTCGTGATCCGCAAACAGTGCTGTAAATGTAAGGTCGGAATCGGGCATGTAGTCGGGAACATCCGCGTCCCAGCCTGCAAATTCCATTCCGGAAGAATTGAGAGTAACATCGGGAGCTGTAATTCTGTCGCCTACGTTGAGCGTTTCACTCGTTTCCTTCGAGTCGATTATCCACGTAACTGTGTGTTTTGCCCTGGTAAGCGTGGAATCAAATATAACGTAACCGCCGTCGAGCGTAAAGTTTTCGGGGACATCCCATCCGCTGAACGTATATCCGCTTTCAACATTGAATTCGGGTGCTTTTATCTTGCTTCCGGCTTTTACGTTAACAATGTTGAAAACGGCTGAATTTATTCTGAACACGGCGGCAGCTCTGCCCTCGGTAATTCTGATGTTGGGAGAGACAAACGTTTTTTCGTACGAATCGGCACCGGGGAACAGGATTCCCGCGTCGTCCGTGTTTGTATTGTATATACCGCTTTCAAGAGTGTTTTCGTTTGCCGTTACGGTAAATGAAAGCTCTGCAATGAACTTTGTTTTGCCGTTGACGGTCGTCTCCGTCGGCATTACATGGTCTATTCTGATTACGGTAGTGCCGTCGTCGTTTCTTGTTACGGTTATGTCGGAATATTTAACTCCCAGTTTTTCGACTGCGGATTCTTTGAGCGTTTTTTCCTGTTCGGTTGTAAGCGTGAAATATTTCGATACCGTGTCGATAAGAGTAACGTCCTTAAAATCGGTCGTGTTTACAAATGTTTCTTCCGCTATAGTCTCAAATATCGAAGAAAGTGATGAAGTGTTCTGAGCCTCGAGATAGTATTTATCCGTAAGTTTGCTTCCGGGGTAATTGAATGACGACGCGTCGGGGTAGTTTGAAGAAACGTATTTTATGAAATTTTTGGAACGCTCCGAGCGGTAATTCTCGATATTGATTCCGTAAATAACGGCGTTGTTAGCGTTCTTTGCAATGTTTGCCTGCTTGATTGCGCTGTTTGCAACCTCCGTTTGGAAATCGGAATTATATGTCGGGTCGCCGTCGGTCATAAATACTATAACTCTCTTTCTGCCGTCTGATATATTCATAGAGAATATATCGTTTGCTGTTTCGAGTCCGAGGTCTGCCGCCGTAGCGCCCTTTGCCTGAATCGAATTAACAGCTGAAGTAAGAATCTCGTTAACTTTTCCGTCGGAATCTCTGACAGAGACAAGAGAATTTTTGATATCCGAGTTTGTCAGTCTGTTTTTCTGAATAAATCCGCGTCCTGTTGTAAGAATGCCGGTGTTAAGGTACGCGTAATATTCTCTTGAAATGTCATTCTTACCCATAGCGAATCCGACGATAGCCATACGGTGATCGGTATCGATTTCTTTCGCATTTTCATTAACAGCCGAAATAAATTCATTTGCCGATTTTTTCAGTGCCTGGGTTCTTGCGCCCTCCATACTTCCGGACTGGTCGACAACAAGCACGATATCGAGAGGTTTGCCCTTGACGGTTTTTGAAATAACTGTTTTCGCGTCGGATGATGCGGAGAGCGTTATAACCGCGTCTCCCGTTACGGGGTCGAACGACGCCGTTTTGTCCGTTTTTATCTGAGATGAACCGTCGGGAGGTATGAGCGAGTATTCGGCATAAATCGTTATGTCCTTATCCGCAAGAACGTAATCCTCCCACTTAGCCGTGTATCTGTCTTTTTCGGGTACTGCGGGCTCGTCAATTGATGTAGCTCCGTCCTCGAATTCGACAACTCCGATTATTTTATCGTCGGCTATGAATGTTGCCTTATGTCTTATTTTCATGGGGATTTCACGCGTTTCGTACACGTCGTGACGTATACAGTCGCGTCTTAAAAGTCCTGTTGATTCGTATGTTGCGGGAATTACTACATACCATTCGCCGTACTCGTGACCGAGAGGCTGAGAGGTGTATTTTTCATATCTGTGCGACGAATCGTTTGCACATACCATGAGAACATATCCCGCTTTTACGCATGTCGGAGGAACGGTTTCCTCTTCCTTGTAATCATGTCCGGTTGCGGGTATTATCTCATCCTCGGTCGAATAATCGCCGTTAATGCACTCCTTGTGACGAAGTCCGGTTTCGGTACATGAGGGCTCTTTTGTGACGATATAATCGCCGAGTGTATGGTCGTTTGCTTCGCCGATTGTGACGGTGTAGTCACAGCGGGTATTTGTATTTTTGTCGATATGGGTACATCTGTACGTGTCGACCGTTCCGTCTCCGCAGACATTTTTAACAGAAGAAATGAGTTCCATTTTATCATCGGAATCATTGTAATCGGAATCAAGAGGACTCTTTGCGTGTCCCGTTGCCTCATCGGTTCCCGTTATGTCAACGAGTCCGCAGTACGAACATGTGATTTTTTCGAGTCCGCCCGATGTACATGCTGCATATGTTATTTCGGGTTCTCCCCATTGATGGGGCGCTAAGTTGATAATATCGGTCCAGCCGTGTTCATGGTCTGTTCCTATGCAGTTTTTACAGCTCCATATGTCATATCCCAATTCGATGCATGTGGGGTTCTTGTGCTCGATAATCTCATAGTCGGGTGCGATTTCTTCTATTTCGCGTTCGTCTATAAGATAATGATGCTCTGTTTCGCAGTTAGCGCATGTTTGTGTTACGTCGCACCAGTCGTTCTGACAGTAAAGCACCTCAAGACCTGTTGTACCGCATGACGCTTCAAGCTCTGTTATCCAGTTTTCTTCTCCGTTTGCGTCGGTGCGTTTATGTCCTGTTGCGGGGATAATCCATGAATCTTTTTTGATTTCATTATCGCCGTTTTCATCGGAAAAATACTTATTGCATCTGTCACAGAACCAGTATTCGCTGTTTCCGACGTTTAAGCATGTCGGAGCTGATGCCGAAGTTTTTGTCATTGAATGCGAATAAGCGTCTGTTTCGCGCGTAAATGTTTTATCGCACGTTATTCCGCCGTCGTGACGTACGCACTTGCACTCTTCTTCACCCTTTTCGGTGCATGCCGGTACTTTTGTAATGTACCAGTTGTTATCGGGTTCATGTCCGAGAGCGGGGACAATATCGTCGGTTCTCGTCTCGTCCTGATGAATTGTGCATGCGTATACGGTATATCCGTCCTCAGTGCATGTAGGTGCAACAGTCTGAACGGGTTTGTAAACGCATTCGGCTTCTTCGGTTTTTGTTTCGTAGCATCCGCAGTGACATCCGCAGTTTCTTACGCAGTCACGGCGGTATACCTTAACGCTTGCATTTTCATCGCTGATGAGATACCACTCGCCGAATAAATCGCCCAATGCTTTTGTAACGTTCGTATCCATTGTTACACCGCATCGTTTGCACGTACGGCGGGTATAACCGTCGTCATGACATGTGGGTGCAACCACTACGGGGTCGCCCCAGTCGTGACCGAGTGCGCCCTGTTTAAATGAATATGTCGTACGCGTTTCAATCTGTCTGTCGGAAGAACTTGAAGGTTTGCTCGTTGACCAGCTTGACCAATTGCCCCACTGCCAGTAATAATATGTGTAGATTTTTGTTCTGTCCTGGTAGTACCAGCGCGTGGAGTAGATGGGCTTGCTGGTGTCGTTTTTATCGAATTCTTTTTCGAACCAGTAAGTTTTGTAGCTTTTGGTTGAAGAATCGTTATAATTTGACGACTCATAAAATACCATATAACCGGGTGTGTTGCTCGGTTCGCCTTTTGTTGAAGACTGATGTGTAAGTTTGTATGTTAAATCAAGATAAGTATAATTTGTCCAGTTCTTCGACGCAAGATATGTATCGTTTCCGGTAGAACCGTCGCTTGTTTCATATCTTGAATATCTGTAATAATGAATCTTTTCATAATCGCTTACATATTTTTCGGACCAGCTCTTTCTTAATTCGCCGCTGCCGGGGTCTTTGTAAACGGGACCCTGAGTGCTGCCGTAACTGCTGTACTTGTAAGTGGTATTATACTTTGTCCAGCCGGAGAGCGATGACGAACTGCTGGTTATGTAGCGTTTATCCCTGTATCTGTACTCGGTACGGCTCTTGCTCAAATCGGGATTTCCGATAAATTCGCTGTACTTGCTGTCCGACGGGTCGATAAGCGAGTATGCCGTCCACTCGGAGTTTACCATATATGAATAATCACATCTTCCGCACTTATAGTACGAAGTTCCCGACGTTGTACATCCGGGGAGATTCGAATATCCCGTAAAATCGTGTCCGAGTTCATCACATTCGCGTGTTTCTTTATAACCGCATCTCAGACAGATATTCTTTTCGGTTCCTTTTTCAAGACAGGTGGGTTCTTTGTCGTAAATCCATCCGCTCATTTTATGACCGAGAGGGTCTGAAAGAATTTCACCGCATGCCGCACAGTATTCAGACTCAAGACATGTTGCGGGGATTATCTCTTTATGTGCTCCGCCGATTGACATGTATCTCTGTTCCGTATAACCGCAGCGCGAGCATACGCGTTCCTCAACGCCTTTTGTCGAACATGTCGGCTGTACCTTTACGTACCAATCGCCCATGAGGTGCGATATAGGACCTGTCGACTGATGTCCTATGTAATTGAGGGTTGAAATCTTAACCCAGCCCTCTTTATAGCCCGTATTGGCACCGTAGCCCTGAGCATATCCCCAAAGCTCGCCGTTTACGTTTTTTGTCTCGGTAACATGGGTGTACTCGCCGGCATAGAAACCGAAGTAACGTTTTGATGAAACCGAGGGTTCAGCATAGAGAACCGAATCGCTTCCTGCGGTGTATACGGTGAAATCCCTGACCTTTTTATCCGTACAGGTTCCTCCGTACATCTTTACAAGATGCGTAGAAGCTCCCGAAAATCCGAGATGAAAATTATCGTTCGTGTAGCAGATGTAATTTGTCGTGTGAGCGGCAACTGTCGCCTTGCCCCCGCTTACATCGATAACGATAGCGGAATGCGCATATCCGTTTGATTTCGGACTGCTCTTATAGAATATAAGGTCACCCGGGGAAATCTGAGATACGGACGGGTTGACGATATCCTGTCCGCCTATCGAAACTACGTAGTCGTGAAGCTGAGTAGCTCTTATCCACGAACCGTCGCTGTTTGCCGAGTAATGCGCGAGATAGCCGGAGTGATTCCATTTATCCGTCTGGTCAACGCCTCCCATGTAGATACATTGGGAAACGAAGTTAGCGCAGTCGCCGGTTCCGGGTTCCCAGTATCCGCGTCCGTAGAGACACGACCATGTGTCGTTTACGTGTGCTTTTGCCCACTCTACTGCGGCAACTGCGTTATAGCCCGGAACGCCCGCCGCCTGTGCTTTTGTCGGCAGTTCGATTCCCGCCGGCATAATGCCGAAGAGCATCAGACAAACCAGTACAAAAGAGAGAAGCTTTTTTACCTTTGTTTTCATGATATACCTCCGTTAAAAATTCAGGCTTTTCCTGTTAATTTATATTTTACCAAATAAAGAAACATAAATCAACATAAAATTGGTTTTTTTACAATAATAACATCCAATTTGGCGGTTATAATGTGAAAAATAAATTAAAATTGTACTATAGTATTCATATAATCTTGGCAAAGAAAAAAGAAACTGCAAAAATGATTTTTACAGTCTCTTTGGGTGCTTATTTTGTATATGTTTTTTTATTTTTTGTCTGTATTTTCGTCCGCTTCTTTTTCGCCTTTTGAAACATCGAACCAGAACCGAACGCCGTCGGGCATGTTTTCGACTCCGTAGTCATGACCGTGAAGTTTTTGAATCGCCGCCACGATTGCGAGTCCGAGTCCGAAACGACCCTGTGAGCGTGAAAGCGATTTGTCTGCGCGGTAGAAACTGTTCCAAATTTTATCTATATCTTTTTCAGCGATGTTTTCGCCTGTGTTATATATATAAATTCTGTATCTGTCGCCGAAATCCTCCGCTGAGGCAGTGATAATTTTTTCACCGCTTACATGCGAAACAGCGTTGGAAAGGTAATTATTAACTACGGTCGACAGAATGAACGAATCTCCGCGGGCAATGTAATTTTCGTTTATTTCATTGCTTATCGAAATACCCTTGTCTGTAAGAATTTTTGAATTTCTGTCGAACCATTCGCCGATAAGCTCTTTTAAATTGAAATTGCCGTACATCAGCTGATATGCGCCTGATTCGTATTTTGTTATATCGAGCAGTTTTATCGTCAAATCGTTCATTCTACCCGTTTCGTCGATGATGGTACGGCAGTATTTCTTTGCCATTTCGGGGTCGTTGTCAAGATAGTATTCGAGTCCCTCGGCGTAACCCTGTATTATCGCAATCGGCGTTTTTAATTCGTGTGAAATACCCGAGATGAATACCTCTCTCAACTGGTCGATGGTTCTTTCGTTTTCGATATCCTTCTGAAGTTTTTCGTTTTTGTTCTGAATATCAATAAGCGAATTTTCAAGCGAATCCGACATTTCGTTTATACTTTCGGAAAGCTGGGAAATTTCAAGTACGTTGCTGGGAGGACACTTCTGTGAAAAGTCGAGGTTTGCGATTCGCTTTGTAACGTTGTTCATCTTTATCAGTGGTTTTGTGAATTTTCTTAAGTATGTAAACGTAGTAAGCATTATTGCAAACAGTGCAACCGTGCACATTACAGATATAAAAATAAATGCAAGTTTTGCAGATTGGTCAAACGCGCTTTTTTGTTTAAAAACCTTTATAGTATCTCCGCTTGCTGCCTTTTTGACAAAAACAAGATAATCGATACCGGTCTCCTCGTCTCTCTGAGTTTCGAAGTGATATCCGTTATTTGTGTTATACGTATCTATATCGGTTGTTGTGTAACGGCGTATGTATTCGTCCGGAATGGCATCCGAGTCATCGTATGGAGGGGAGCCCTGAACGCCGTTATATGCGGTGGAGTAAACGAGTTTACCGTTTGTATTGAAAATTTCTATTTTAACCTCGTGCGTTTGCTCAATATTGTCGAGATTTTTTGTAAAGTCATCGAGATTTGAGCTTGAGTACAAAGCGTCGACCTCGTCCGCTCCCTGCCATGAAATAACGCCGGCATTGAGCATATAAATAACGTCGATACTCTTATATGAAGCGTATATTATGCCGACAAGGAATATAAGGACGATAATAGAAATACTTCTGTTAAGTTTTCTGTTAATCGTCGGTTTATGTTTTCGAATTATTTTTCGGCTCATTATCAGTCGCCCTCAATTTTATATCCCGTTCCGTAAATTGTTTTTATATGTTTTGAGCCCCACTCGCCGAGTTTTGTGCGCAGTCTTGCAACGTGCGAGTCGACGGTTCTCATGTCGCCGTCAAAATCGTAGCCCCAAATGTCGTCGAGAAGCTGTTCTCTTGAGAAAACACGGCTCTGTGCAGTGAGGAATTTTAAAAGAATGCTGTATTCCTTCAAAGTTAATGTGATAGGCTTGCCGTCAAGTCTTACCTCGTGCGCGGAAGCGTCGAGTTTTAAATTGTCAAGAGTAAATACGTTGGAATTATTTATGGCGTTTTCCCTCTTGAGCAGAGCGGCAACACGCTTCATGAGTACCGACGGACTGCACGGTTTTGTTACATAATCGTCCGCGCCTGCGTCGAATCCCGTTAATTCGTCAAACTCCTGATTTCTTGCTGTGAGCATAATAATGGGAACGGATGACGTTTCTCTTATCTTCCTGCAAACCTCCCAGCCGTCAATGTTCGGCATCATTATATCGAGAATCAGCAGAACGGTGTCGGGGTTTTCGTTAAAAAGTGCGAGAGCTTCCTCTCCGTCTTTTGCAGGAATGGGCTGATAACCCTCTCTAGTAAGATAATCGCATACAAGGTTTCTGAGTAATTCCTCGTCGTCGGCAACTATAATTTTTTTCACAGTCGGTCATCCTTTCCCTGAAAATTATACGTTTTTAAAAATGAAATTTTTCGAATATTTTAGTCCGTTTGATTAGCGGAGGTAAAATAAGCGCGCCTATTGTGCAGACGACAATTTCACCCGCCGCAACTTCAAGTGCGGAAATAAAAAACAGCTGAGCGGTTCTCGACGGGTCGAGATACCAAATTTCCAGTCCGACAATTACAGCGTTGAATAACGAGCTGAAAAGCGGAACCGAAACAGGAAATTTTTTTATTTTTAACTTCGGCGTAAAATAAATACATAACGAAGCCAGCAGAGTAGCCAAACTTCCCGCGATAATGTCAATCCAGCCGAGCGTGCTTGACAGGTTTGAAATAATACAGCCTATCGTAAGTCCGGGGATGGCGGCGGGTGTGTACAGCGCAAAAACGCACATAATCTCGCTCAGTCTGAACTGTACGGCGTTGAATGCGAGTCCTGCGGACGCCGAGAGATACGTTAATGCCACGTACATGGCGGCGATAACGCCCGCCTGGGTTAAAAACAAAACAGTGTTTCTTTTGCTTTTTTTGCTATTCATTTTTTTGTCTCCTTAGTTTTGATTTGAGAACGGATATGCATGTCTTTATCCGTTCCCGGTCAGGATGGTTACGAACTGACCGAAGAAAAATCTTCACATTAATAATACCAAATAATCGACACTAAGTCAATCAAAATAGCCGTATTATAAAAAATAGTATTTGAAAAAGTTTTTAATATGTGCTACAATTATGTTGAAAAATGTATTAGGAGGAGTTTGCCGTGGAACGCAGAAGAAGAAAAATATATTTTACCATTATTTCCGTGCTTGTTCTTACCGTTACATGCGCAGGAGTTTGGTTTCTTGTTTCAAACGTCAAAGCCGGTTCCGTAAATGTTGATTTGCCGACGATTAGCAAAGCGCAGACGACTCAGAGTCAGACTGTTGTTCAGACCACCGTTCCCGCTGTTACCGTTCCTCCCGTTACACAGCCCCCGGTTACTGCTCCCGTTGTGACAGAATCGACAAAGCCCGCCGTTACGGTTACGAGTCCGTATACTACAGGATTTTTTAACGTTGTTACGGAGAATACCGTTACCGACGACGATTCACTGGCAGGTCTTACCGGCGAGTCTCTGAAACTCGGCAAAATTATTCTCGCCGCCGGATTCAGATATGATAAGAATCAGGGGATTTTCTATTCGGATACTCAGTCGTGGCAGAGGAACTTCGGCTATACTACGGCATATGACGCGATAGCGAGCGTAGGCGGAATGTATTATGATACTATAAGACTTAAATTTACATACGGCGATCATGACTATATGTTCCAGCTGTGGAAGGGCAGATACGGCATTACGACCGGCGCGGAAATGGGTCTGTATTATAAGGATAAAGGCGCGTCTGATAAATTTTATAAATGCGTGCCCGACAGTGAGATGATAGTGATGTCGTTTGCGCTGTACAGAAACGACGAACTTTACATGACCAGAGGTCCCGAAAGACACTGGTGGCTGACGGGATTCAAACTCTTTGACGTAGCTCCGCCGGATGAACTTACCATGCACTGCACGTATTTTATGGAGAATACCGAAATGGCTGACGAGCTTGAAAAGGCGGTTATTGACTACGGATTTATAAAAAACGTAAACTATCAAAGGGTTCAGAACAGAATAACCGTTGTTTGGAATTAAAAGAAAAACGAGCTGTATTTTATCGATACAACTCGTTTTTTTTCTGTAAAATTATTTGATTATTCTTTCTCCGTCAAATGCAAAAATCCCTTTGCCGAAGCCCGTTCGTCTGCCCTTGCTTATCCAGTCGGCGTATGCTTTTCTCATGGAATTGTCGCGGGGGAGCTTTCTCGGCGGGAGTCCTGCATATTTTCCGAATACGCGCCAGGCGTCGTAAAATTCATCTCTTTTTTCAGATTCCATAATTACGAAATCGTCGATAAATCTTAATATGTTGCTCTTTTCGGGGAGAAACTTTTTCTGCCCGGGAAACAGGAGCCACGAATTACATTCAAAAACAACCTTGCCGTCGTGGTAAAGATGTTTAAAGTGCTCATACGCTTTTTTGTATGAATCAAGGCGTACCTCGTCGGAAATCGAAACGCCCGATGACGGAATGTGAAAGTTAATAGTGGTATCGCCCTTTTTTATAGTCTTGCCGTCGGAGAATGTGTATTCTTTGAAACCGAAATCCGAAACCTCGTATTCAAAACGTCCGAGGGAAATTGTCTCTGCGTTCAGTATGCCGTTATACCATGTAAGGACGAATATGCCTGGAACTTCCTTGCACTCTATACACTCATTGAGCTTGCATCTTATATCGTCCATGGTATCATAAAAAATATCTTCGCTGAGTCCTTTTTTATCGTATATTTCCTTTGAACAGGGGAGTGCGAGAATCAGAAAAAAGAGACAGAGCGTGTATTTATCTTCGTTATATCTTTTTGATATTTCGAATATTTTATCCTGCGTTTGTCCGAGTCCCTTTGACGTGTCGGCAAAGTATTTGTTTATAAGCGATTTCATATCGGCTTCGAAGTACTTATCTGTCTGTGATTTTCTGAACAGTCTGTCGATTTCGAAAACCGCCGATTCGGAATAGTCGTATCTCTTTATAAAGCTGTCGATAAATTCCGTTTTTATCATCTATATTCTCCTGTTTATTTGAAATATCCTACAATAAAATGCGTTTTGTCGCAGAATTCCTCAAGATTATCATATGCGACAGGGTAATCTCTTCTGTTCGAACGGTTGTAAACAATGATTTTTCCATCTCTGTTTTCTA
The DNA here is from genome assembly GCA_002431305.1 of Ruminococcaceae bacterium UBA5904. Taxonomy (GTDB): domain Bacteria; phylum Bacillota; class Clostridia; order Oscillospirales; family Acutalibacteraceae; genus CALACW01. The sequence continues at coordinate 28,035 of DJEG01000122.1, forward strand.
TACAGACAGTATGAAGAGATGATGCCTTCGGGACGCCGTTCCAAAAAGCAACGATGCCGTATTTCTGCCCCTTAAATGTTGATTTAAATACGTCGAACTTTCTCGTATGCTGAACCGTGACGTTATGGTCTCTGAAAAATTTAATAAGCCTGTTCGGGTCGGTGCCGAAAAATCCCCAGCATATAGAGCCGTACGGGTAAATCTCGCGTGCGATATCTGCTAAGGGGATTATTTTTTCCGAACTTATCATCAGAAAATTGTAAACGGCGATAATCTCGCATCCGTTCCAGCTCATGGGCATTATGCCGTAGCGCATTTTGCTTATCTCTCCGACGCCCTGACCGTTTACGGTGCCGTCGGGAAGAGTTATGCCGATGTTCTTTTTATAATTTAATTTTTCTATCATTTATATCACCGTGATAAAGTATATCATGAGTTAATAAAAAACACAAGTTGACAATGCATTATTTTAACTATATAATTTAATCATATAATTTATATTTCGGAGCGCGTTTATGGCTAATAGAAAAAAGACAAAAACGAGAAAAAGAAAAGACGGTTTTTCCGGAAAGAAAAAATTAATTTTAACATTATTTATAATCCTTGCCGTCATTGTTTCGACCGCGGCTGTTATGAGGTATGTTATGCCGACGGAGAGTTCTCACTATATCGTTCCCTCGGAGTCGAGCGCGGGTAAACTTTATCTTACCGCGCACAGGGGACTGTCCGCAGTTGCGCCGGAAAATACGCTCCCCGCGTTTGAAGCTGCGGGACAGGCGGGTTACTTTGCATGCGAGTTTGATATTCATGAGACGAAGGACGGCAAGTGGGCGGTCATGCACAATGAGGATATTTCCGATATGACCGACTCGACGGGAAATATCAGTCTGTATACATATGACGAACTTCTGAATTTCAATATAGACGCGGGCAGTAATATTAAGAATTTTTCATCGCTTAAAATTCCCGAACTGTCCGAAGTTCTTGATATCTGCAAAAAATATTCAATGCGTGCTTGCATTGAAATAAAGAGCGGACGTGAGGAATCGCTCGGCGGAGTTCTTAAAATGATAAAGGACAGCGGTGTTGACGCTGAGATTATATCGTTTAATTTTGATTATCTTACTTACATCCGCCGAAATGATTCGGATGTCAGATTGATGTATCTTGTTTCCGGAATGGATAAGGATACTATTTCTAAATGCCGGGACGCGGGAAATATCGGAGTCGCTTTCAGATTCAACGCGTTCGGTGATTTGCTTAAGGTTAAAAAAATAAAGCAAGCCGGGCTTGACTGTTCAGTTTGGACGGTTGACAGCGTTTTTGAAGCTGATATATGCCGATTGTTTAAGGTTGACAGAATAACGACGAACAGAATACTGCCGTAATATAATCGTACCGCCGGAGGACTTTATCCCGACGGTTTTTTTTGATTATTTAAATCAAATTTTTACAAAAAATACATTATTTTATTGTGTTTTACTTGCAATCCATGTAAATCTCATTTATAATTATACTGTAACGGAAATATATAGCATGTTTACCGTTTTGAGAGGGCAGTGCATTACGGATTGTACTGTTAATGTGAAATTTCGGAGGTTGTTTTATGAAAAGAATGGGACGGCGGACAATATCTGTTGTTTTGTCTGTTATTATGCTTTTGTCCTGCTTTGCGGGGCTGTCGTTTTCTGTCGGCGCGGAGACAAGCGGGGATTATGAGTATTCGTTACTTAACGACGGAACTGTAGAAATAACAAATTATACCGGCAATGATACAGATATTGTTATACCGGCTGAACTTGACGGCAAAAGAGTTACTGAGATAGGCAGTTTTGCTTTTGATAGCTGCACAAGTTTGGTAAATGTAAAAATACCGGACAGCGTTTTAAAAATAGGAAACTATGCATTCATGAGATGTTCAGGTCTTAAAAATATAACACTATCTGACAGTGTTGTTGAATTAGGAGATGATATTTTTTGTAATTGTACCGGACTGACAGGTATAGAAATTCCGTGCAATGTTTCAAAGATAGGAGATTCACCTTTTTCCGGATGTTTAAATTTGGAAGAAATAATTGTAAATCAGAACAATAAAAACAACACCCGCGCAGGTGAAAAATCTGCGCGGGATTTTGTATTTCGTCAAATCAGAACGAGTCTATGCGGTGGCCGTCGGTGATTTTAATCTTGCCTACAACGGGAGCTTTGATTTCGCCCGTAAAGGTGTCGTCCTCGAAAGTGAACGCGCCCTCGAGTTTTCTGCCGGGGAGAACTGAAATTGTGCCTTTGCCCGAAATTGTTTTGCCGTCGGGTTCTTCTTTGAGATCCATAAACGAGATTTTTGCGCTTTTTAATGCGCCGGGAAGGTCGGTGGTGATTTTGTACTCGCCGTTGTTGTCCTCTATTTTAAATTTAACTTCGCCTCTGGCTATTCTGAGCGAAATTTTGCCCGCCCAGCAGCCTAAACCTATTTTTGCCATTGTATTAACCTCCGTTATTATTTCTTTGCCTGTTTGCCGAGCTCAATTCCTTTATCGAGAGCTCGTAAATTCATTTCGAGAATTTCAGGTTTTTTATCCTTGAATTTATCTTCGAGCGAGAGTATAAGCGTATCTTTCGATACGATATCCGTGGCTCCGATAAGTATTCCTAAAAGAATAATATTTGCAGCTTTCGATGAGCCGACTTCCAGCGAAATATCGTCAACGGGTGCGGAAATAACCGTTACGTCCGTTCTGTCAAGACCGTCTTGAATTCTATTTGAATTAGCAAGCAGAAGTCCGCCTTCCTTGATATCATCGCCGAATTTTGCATAGGCGAGAGCGTTTAATGCTATAAGGTTGTCGCAGTGCTTGGGAAGCGGTGATATGATGGGGTCATCGCTGATTACAACGGTGCATTTTGCACTGCCTCCGCGCTGTTCGGGGCCGTACTCAGGCAGATAAGTAGCGTGCTTGCCCATGTCAATTGCTGTGTGCGCGAGCATGATACCCGCACTCATAATGCCCTGACCGCCCGAGCCTGAAAAAACAAATGAGCTTTTCATTATTTGTCCGCCTCCTTATCCTTGTAAACTCCGGGTTTAAAGTACGGAATCGTATTTGTATTCATATAATCAAGCGTCTGAAGGGGAGTCATCTTCCAGTTCGTCGGACAGTTTGTAAGGAGTTCGACGAATGTAAAGCCCTTGTCTGCCATCTGATATTCGAACGATTTTCTGATACCCTTCTTCGCGTCCATAATGCCCTTAGGCGAGTTTAATGCAAATCTGGCGACATATGCGGGAGCCTCCAGCTGTGAAATAAGTTCGCACATTTTAAACGGATAGCCCGT
>DJEG01000096.1:0-6010 GCA_002431305.1 Ruminococcaceae bacterium UBA5904
AACTCAAACAGCGCATTTACCGACGATAACATAGAATTAATACTCCGTACGGAGTACCCGCCTCGGACAAGATAATTCTTATACTCCCCCGCCGTCTCTTTCTCAATCTCATTATCACACAAATATTCCTTAAACTTTAACACATCGCGAATATACTTTTCAACCGTATACGCGCTCTTATCATTATCAATCAAATATTCCTTAAACTCATTTATAATTCCGTCTGTTATCTTCATTTCTTCCGCCTCCGACTTAAATTATCGAAAAAGCGGAACGAAAATACAATCCCCCCTCATTCTGCAAGTCACAAAAAATTCCGGCGCACCGAGCGGAGCGCCGAATCATTACTGCTTATTAAGTTTTTCCATAATATCGTAAACGATATCGACCGCATGCATTGAGAAAAGCGATATCGCGCTCGCCATTCTCGTCCTGCTCTGCGCATTTTTATCGAAAAGCACGGGCGCTCTGTAACGCCTGATATTTTTTGCGATATGATTTTGTTCGCGTTTGCAGTCAAAATCGCATTTTCTCAGCTTCATATACGCATAGAAATTATTCTCGACAAATCTGTTGCAGAACGCATTGTAAAGACGCTTGTCCGTTTTCGGAATGCGTGAAGCAAGCGAATCGGAAAGCATTACATAGTCGTAAAATCTGTAATAGTCGCACGTTATATGCGTAGCGCTGTCGGCGCGGTAGTAGTAATAATACTTCGGAATGCTCGTATACGCCGTCTTTTTTATACTCAATAAAATCCTGTATGTAGTAAACGTATCTTCTCCGAGCGTATATTTTTCGAACCTGATTTTATCAAATATCTCTCTCTTATACATTTTACAACAGCTCGACGCGGACAGATTTCCGTAAAAAATCTCGCTTAACGCAAATGCCGCCGAGCAAAAATGCACTTCGTGTTCATCTTTAAACGGATTTACGATTTTGCCGTCGGAATACTCGTTATAATATCCGCACATTGACATCTCGCATCCGCCGTCGACAATAAGATTATATAAGAATTCTATATAATCCTTATCCACATGGTCATCGCTGTCGACAAACGTAATATACTCGCCCTTTGCGATATCGAGTCCGGAATTTCTGGCATAGGCTACGCCGTCGTTCTTTTTATGCAAAACCCTTATACGGCTGTCCTTTTGAGCGAGAGCGTCACACAGTTCCCCCGAACCGTCCGACGAACCGTCGTCAACAAGTATCAGTTCAAAATTATCGTATGTCTGTTCCAATATGCTTTCCGCACAGCGCGAAAGGTAGTCCTTTACGTTATAAACGGGAACGATAACGGAAATCAACGGTTTCATACATAACCCCTTAAATGTTTAAATATGAGATATGATAAATTCTCCGATTTTTTCGGCGCTTGAGCCGTCGTGAATCTCGTGAAGTTTATTCTTGACAGCAGTGCGCTCCTCAAGATGCGGGTCGGCGCCGTTCTTTACATCCTCAAAGAATTTTATAAGCTCGTCGGTATCGTTTATATACTCGCCTTTTAATATATCCTGCGGGTTCTCATAGACGAATCCGCGCGCCTTGATATACTCCTTAAAATCATCGACGGTAAGACCTATCGGCTTGTCCGTGAGAAGATAATCGTAATATACTGACGAATAATCAGTAACGAGCGCGTCGGTTTTTGCGAGAAGCTCGTAAAGCTGTATATTCTTTTTGCCAAGGTCGTCATTAGTCAATATTTTGAAATTAGTAAGTCCCGCCTGTATCTTTTTATCGATTTTCTGAACAGGGTGAGGTTTCAGTATCAGAAGAATATTATTCTCTCTTAAATACGAATCGACTTTTTTAATTTCGTCCTCCGTATTAATCGTCGGAATGCCCGTATTCGTCGTTTCAATATTAAATCCTCTAGACGAAGCGGCGGTATGCTGTCTGTATGTCGGCAGCCATACTATAACCTTATCATAACCCGAAATGCCCATTTCGGCTCTGACATCTCTGTCAGTATAGAGATAGTCGGTTCTCGGGAATCCCATGAAAACCATCTTATCCTTGCTTATCTTAAAATCCTCGCTGAAGATGTCGGCGAAGAAACGCGATACACACAGACAGTAATCACAGTCGTCCTTTATGCAGTAACTGCCGTTAGAACGCTTGAGAGGCATGCCGTGCTGGAGACAGAAAGAAAACTGGTCTTTTCTGTTCTTGCCCAAAAGACGGTTACAGTATATCAGCGCCCTGGACGTAGTCATTATGTAATGATATTTAAGTTTCTGTTTGACGGAATCCGTGCAGTCCCAGTATTTTAAAAACTCCGTATTTTTAAGATTGGAATTCTTATATTTCTCAGGGTCGGCGACAAGCCAGACAATTTTGTACTTATCGTCAATATGCTTTTTATCGATTAAATATCTGTACACCGGATAAGTATTGCACGAAAATTCGGGATTACTCTCAAATACAATCGTGTTTTTTATCGGCAGACGCTTGAGCACACCATTGTACGCCTCGAGAATCTTTTCAACAATATCGCTATTTGCTGACATATCTGCATCTCCTGTATAAATTACTCTTTGGGTTCAGGTAAAATACGGTATTTTAATTTCAAATACTTAACGTATGTATCGGGCGGCTTTGTAAGCCGGTCGAATACTATTTTAAGATGAAATTTATTTGCGGGAATCAAATTACGGCAAAGACTGTATTCGTATACGAAATAGCCGTCGAGTCTCTTTGCGACAGCTTCGTCGTAGAACCGTCGTTGATGAGAATTAACCGCCCAATCGCTCAAAGTCTGCTTCTTTACACTGTCAAGCGTTTTTTGCAATGTATTTTTCAACATTATAAAAAGGAATAATAACACTTATCATCAAACTTCACCCTTGCACTCTGCGCCCGCCGAAACAAGAGCGTCCGTCTCTTCGGGATTTACGGAATTATCTGTCTGTACGTCCTCGGGTTCGATTTCGGTTCCGCCGGAAATTTCGGCGTTTTCCGCAGTCTCCGCACCGGTTACGTCGACAGCGGATTTCTTTAAATTCTTTCTGTTTTTAATAATACGTACGCATTCGATAACCGCCTGAACAAAGAGAATTGTAAATATCAGCTGAAATACGGGAGTTGCGATAACGTGATTAATTCTCGAGTTCCACGGTATTTTGAGAGCGACGTAACTGAAGAATGATACCGAGCCCTCGCTGTACCACATAAACGTCGGTATCGGCGTAAACAGCAATGCGAAAAGAACGGTCATAAATATGTCAAGTTTCGATCTGTATTTTTCGTCCATGTCGAACAGGAAGAGAACGAGCGGTATTAACAGGAACCATAGAACATATGAGCTCGAGAACGTGGGAATATTCAGGAATAAATAACTTAATATAAATGTTTTCTGCCAAAGTTTCTTTACAAAGAAGAGTGCAAAAACCGCAAATGCCTCATAAATAGCCATTGCATAGAACGCGATATTTGCGCTGTCGATTACGAAAAAGTCATGCATAAAGTCCGCAATCGGCGCCAAAACGGGATGATAGTCCCTTAGTTTTTGTATGTATTCGCACAGGTTTACCATTTTTCCGTACACCAGCACGACGTTTTGTATACTTACCGAGCTGAAGTTTATTCCGCTTGACTTTCTGTTTCTGAATTGAAAAAGGCTGGCAGCTATCTTCTTTAAACTGTCAAGAGTCGACGATGTCGCTGTATTTGACGACGCGGAACTGTCCGCGGCACTGTCTGCGTTTTCGGCGGCCTTCTTTGCTTCCTCTTCCTTTTTCGCAGCCTCTGCTCTGTCGAGGTCGCCGTATTTGTTCGCCTCGGAAAGATGCTGACGCTGCTGGAGAATAAGCTCTCTCGACGTCTGAACGGGAGCGGGAATAGTGCTTATGAGAATAAACGGGATAACAACTGCGAGAATACCGTAAACAACGAGACGGATTGCCTCTTTATACTTCTTATCAAAGAGAAGCAGCAGACCGAAAATAGCGGGATAAAGTTTAAGACCCGCGGCAAGAGCAAGACAAATATATGAAATTTCTCTTACTGCTTTGCTTTCCGAATCTCTGAAAAATACAAAAAATGCTGTAAATGCAACGGCAAGCGAAACGACATTGCCTCGCTCCATGCAGTACATAAGAGGATAGCTGAAAATTGTAAGAAATGAAAAAATTTCCGCAATTCTGCGCGTTTTTTTATCGTAACTGCTTTCGTATTTTTTATCAAAAGCCTTTTTGTAAACGAAACGGTATGTTGCTATTACGACAATAAGCGTATAGAAAAGGTAAATCATAAGACACGACTGACTTTTCTGCATGTCGTAATTGTCCTTCGGGTCGAGCGCTACTTCAGCATAAGGAAGCATTCTGCCCAAAAAGCGGAAAAATGCAACCGCAAGAGGTGGATAAATACTGTTTCTCTCCGAGTAAACGTTCGAAGCCGCCGAGTCTCGTATGGAGTTGAAGAAATCCATGAACCAGTCGGTGTAAACGCCGTTATGGAAAAGCATTCCTCTGAATGAGCTTCCCTTTGACGCAACAGCCAGAATAATGCACAATACTATACCGAATATAAATATTGAGCAGAAGAGAATCAAAAGGTCCGTAGAAGTGGTACGTCTTTTTGCAAGAGCCGAATTTTTCTGTCTTTTCATTGTATCTTTACCTTTCAGCCTTTATTTTTTCGATTTTCGTCCGTTTTTCTTTCGGAGTCCACAGCAGTTTCGAAAATTTCGAGAACAGCCATGAAATACCAACGGTTGCGGCAAAGCAAACCGCAAAATATAAATAAATATTATAATCCGACAGACCTAAATAGCGAAAAACTATCATTGGAAGTCTCTGGAATATATACATCGGAAAAAGGTTTTTTCCGAGCCATACAAGAGGTTTGCTGCATATTGATACTTTCATTGTAAACACAACGATTGCCCAAACAAACAAACACATGCTGATTTCATATAAAACAAAGTTTATATGCGCAAATTTAAACGAATACAGACAAAGTGCCGTCGATAAAATAAATACCGGAATCCATACCGTATTTTTCATAAGTATTTTTTCAACGGCAGGTCTGAGCAGGGAGAACCACATTCCGCCCGCATAACATATAACCGTATTATACCAATAAGGCTCCTTGACATCAAAAAGCCGGAAACATATTATAAACAACGAAAGCAATACCGTAACGCCGATAACGGAAAGATATTTTTTTTCTCTGAAAATTTCAAACGCGATAAACGTTGCGGCATATGCAACAAGGATCGAAAAAATATACCAGTTGCTGTTTCCGACAGAATCCCATCCGACAAGCGAAAGCAAAAACTGCTTTATGTCAAACATTTTTCCGTTATTAAACGGCGTTTTTAAAATAATACGGACTACTGTGAAAATAACAATCGCAATATCAAACTCCGCAAGAACATGCAGAAAACGTTTTCTCGGTATCGAATGAACATAGTTCATTCCTTTTCTGCTTATGGATTCCATGACTCCGTATCCGGAAAAGAAAAGAAAAGGAGTTACCATGCGCTGACCGATCAAGCTGAAATACTCGTAAAATTTTGCGTCGGCCGCCCAAATTGAATTCAGATCAACATAGTTTTTAAAATGAGAGAAAAATACAATAACAATAAAGATTCCTTTAATTGCCGTCGTTTTCTCTACGGACATGTAATCGGACTGAAATCCCGATTCATCGGGTTTTAACTTGATTTTATATAAACAAAGCAAAACCAAAAGAGCAAAATAAATTATCATTTCAATTTCTCCAAACGGCTGTAAATATGTTCGCCGATCATTTCCGCGCAGGAACCGTTCCGGTATTTATGTATTTTATTTTTTATTTGTACGCGCTCATCCAAGCAGTCGTCGGTTCCGGACTTTACATCCGCAAAAAACGACAACAGTTCTTCTGTGGATTCAATATAAACACCCTTAAGAACCTCTTTAGGATCATCATAAACAAACCCGCGCGCGTTTATATACGCATCAATATCGTCAACGGTTAAACCTATCGGCTTGTCCGTGAGCAGATAATCATG
>DJEG01000096.1:6062-29428 GCA_002431305.1 Ruminococcaceae bacterium UBA5904
GAAGAGCGTCCGTCTTACCCAACAGTTCATAGAACTGTACTCCCGCTTTTTTCAGGTCGTTATTGGAAATAATTTTAAAATTTGTAAGTTTATTCTGAATATCAACGGATATTTTCTGTATAGGGTGAGGCTTCAGTATAAGCAGACAATTATTATCTCTGAGCCATGCGTCGACTTTCAGAATCTCCTCATCGGTATTAATCGTCGGAATTCCGGTTTTTGTCTCTTCTATATTAAATCCGACGACCTTAGGAGCCGTATGTTTTCTGTATGTAGGCAGCCATATAATCGCCTTATCATAACCGTTCAGCCCCATTTGAGACAAAACATCTCTGTCCGTAAAAAGATAATCGTTTCTCGGAAAGCCCATATAAATCAATTTGTCTCTGCTGATTTTAAAATCTTCACAGTAATTATCCGTAAAAAATTCGGACACACACAAACATTCGTCGCAGTTGTCGTTTATGCAATAAGACCCGTTTGAACGTTTAAGAGGCATACCGTGCTGAAGACAGAGAGAATATTGATCCTTTCTGTTTTTGCCGAGAAGCCTGTTGCAGTAAATCAAACATGCCGACGAATTCAGCACGTAATTATATTTCATACGCTGAATCAAGCTGTCGTTTTCAGCCCTAAACTTAACATATGATGTGTTTTTTAATTTCGGCGCGTTATCCGGATCGGAAACAAGCCAGACAATATGAAAATCATCGTCAATATGTTTTTTGTCTATAAGATATCTGTAAACAGGATATGTGTTACATGAAAATTCGGGATTACTTTCAAAAACAACCGTTTTTTTTACCGGCATCAGCCTGAGAATACGTCTGTACGTTTCCAAAAAAACGCCGATAAGTTTATCTATCATAGCATGCACCGCCTCTGAGAGAATAACATTCAGCACATGGAGTATATATTATCATATTTACTCTTTTATTGCAAGCAAAACGACGCATTGTAACCATTTTTTAACCTTTTTAAAACAAAAAAATGCTTTAAAATGCTTTTTTCGGCTTCATGAACGTATACTTTAATTTCAGATATTTCATATAAACATCCGGTTTTGTCGTAATAATATTGAGAATTATTTTTAAAGGTATAAGTTTCACGGGAAAATGTTTATCTTTACAAAGTGCATACTCAAAATTGAAAATCTCATTAAGCTTTTTCCTGACGTCATCCGTGTATAACCCGGAAAGATAAAGCTTCTGCATAGTCAGCGGAGCCACTTTTAACGCAAAAAACGCAGTATCTTCGGCTATGTCGTCAAGCCCCTTTTCCTGTAAAAACTTGATTCTCGAATAAAACGCGTCCTCTCTGTCCAGGTTTTTCAATGTAAACTGCTTTGTAGTTATACTGCCCGGATGTTTAATGTAATTGTAAAGAGGCTGTTCTACGCTTACAATTTTTTTTGCATTATATACAATTTTATGAATTGTTGCCTCATCCTCGTTTATTTTTCCGACAGGATATCTGATTCCGTCAAACAGCTTTGTTTTGAAGATTTTATTACATGAAATACAGTAAAACTGCGAAGAAAGCATGGTAAGTTTTTTAAGGAAATCTATATTTGTCATTACCTCGTCTTTTACGGGAGACATTGCGTTGAATTTTTCTATGGGCGAACCGTCTTCTCTTGTATAGTAAAGGTTTCCCATTGCAATATCCGCGTCGTTTGATTTTAATGCGGTCATAAGGACGTCAAAGCAATTTTCGGTTATAAGGTCGTCCGAATCCATAAAAAAGATATAATCGCCCTTTACCGCGTCAAGTCCCGTGTTTCTTGCAACTGAAACACCCTCATTTTTTTTGTGAATAACGCGGACTCTGCTGTCTTTTTCAACAAGCGAATCGCAAATTGCAGGACTGTTATCGGAAGAACCGTCGTCGACCATAATAATTTCAAAATCTTCGAACGTCTGAGCAAGTACGCTTTTTACAGAGTTTTCAAGATACTTTTCTACATTATATACGGGAATTATAACGCTTATCATTGCCGTGCCTCCGCCTGTTTTTCTTTTTTCAGCCCAAATTTTTTAAAATACCATGCGTAAGAATTAACAGATATGGACTGCCAAATTATTATAAATCTAAAACCTGTATCGTCTTTCGGAAAATTTGTATTTTTGCAGATTTTATACTCATATCTGAAATATTTGGTCAGCCTTTTGCCTATTTCTTTATCAAAGACGCCGAGCCTTACGGCTTTTCTGACAAGGAAATAGGATAATTCAAGCTGTTTTAGCGCGAATTCGCACGCAAGATCCTCCATTCCGTGTTCGTAAAGGAACTTGCATCTTTCGTAAAAAGCCTGATTTCTGTCTATGCTTTTCTTAGAAAACGGCTGTGCGGTGATCCCCTCTCCGCGTTTGAAATAATGATAAAAATGACGTTTTACAATCGCGATTCGTTTGCAGTTATAAGCTAATTCATGTATTACCGCCTCGTCCTCGTGAATACGTCCGACAGGAAAGCGGATCGAATCAAAAAGCGATTTTTTGAATATTTTACCCCACGCTTCGCAGTAAAAATTCGACGTCGGCAGTATGAGTTTCTCGATATATTCTCTCGGAGTGACGACCTCGTCGATGACCGGAGACGTTCTGTTGTGTTTTTCAATCGGTTCGTCGTTTTCGTCGACATAATAAACCTCACCCAGCGACATGTCGGAATCGGTCGAAACAATGAGATCATAAAGAACCTCTATACAGTCCTTTTCAATCGTATCATCGCTGTCGATAAAAAATAAATACTCACCCTCGGCTTTATCGATACCCGCGTTTCTCGCGTCGGACAGCCCCCCGTTTTTCTTATGTATGACTTTTATCCTTGAATCCTTTTGAGCATACTCGTCGCACATTTTCTCACTTCCGTCGGTTGAACCGTCGTCGACGAGTATTATCTCTAGATCGCGGTACGTCTGATTGATTACGCTGCCGACGCATGCGTCAAGATAATCCTTCGTATTATAAATCGGTATAATAACGCTTATCAAAAGTTATCCCTCCTGTTTTTCATTTTTTAATATAGCATATCGTCAAAAAAATTACAAGTACGATTTTTTTCATTTATTTTTGACGAAAAAAGTAACAGAACAGTAACCTTTCTTGACTAAAAGATAATTATGTGATAAACTTACATTGTTTTAATATGTATATTATTAAATTTTAATTAAATCGGGGTGTCGTATTTGGCTCAAAAGGATAAAAAAGCGTCGCTGCGCGCGGCCGCGCCGTATGCTGCGGCGGGACTGTTCGCCGTTGTTTTCATGCTCGTTATCTATGCGGTAAACGGGATTTTTCCGTTCGGCTCGGGCAGCGTCGTATGCGACGACATGGTTCAGCAGACAATTTCTAACTATACATATTTTTGGGATTACCTGAGAAGCGGCGGAAAAATGTCGCTGATGTTCAACTGGGAAACCGCGGCGGGCGCGCAGATACTCACGACCGGTTTCTACATTTTAAAGCCGTGGGAAATAATCTTCAGTCTCATTGTTCCAAGAGACGGCATCGTCAACGGAATTTCATTTCTGCTTATTTTTAAAATCGTTGCGGCGGCGGAGAGCATGCTTTTTTTCCTGCGTAAGAAGTTTAAAATCCCGTCGTTCTGGCAGGTTTTCCTCTCGCTGTGCTATGCGCTGAGCTCGTTTATCATCATTTACTATACCAATATGGGCTGGATTGACGCTGCGTTCATGCTTCCGTTTATCGTACTGGCATTCATGTACATGTGCGACACGGGCAAATGGTGGCCGTACGTTCTCATTCTTACGTACTCGCTGACGCTCTCGCTGTACATCGCGTACATGCTGTTCCTCTTCCTGCTTCTCGTCGGCGGACTGTACATGATGTTCATTCAGCCGAAGGAAACGCGCAAAACCGCAATTGTAAGATTCGGATTCTCAAGCGTTCTTTCGCTCGCGATGTCGGCGGTCATAACCGTTCCCACCATTTACTATATGCTCGGTTCAACGAGATATTCGATAAAAAGCGAAGATACGACGCTTGATACTCTCTTAAAAATTCTCAAAACGTCAAACAACTATCCCAATGTAAAATATGCGCTTTTGTTTGTCGGCAGCGCGGTTTTATGGGCAATGTTCATAGTACTGCTCGTAAACTTTTCTCAGAACAAAAAGAAGTCGCTTTTCTTTACCCTGAGCCTTCTCGTGCTTCTGCTTCCGGCGCTGTTTGAGAACATAAATCTTATATGGCACGTCGGCTCATATGTCGGATTCCCTCTGAGATATCTCTATATGCTCTCATTCGTACTCGTATGCGCGGCGGCTTACTGTCTGCACTCGGGCTCGGCGATAGAATTTTTCTCGGGCAAAAAAACGGTCATTCCCGTAATAATATCCGTCGTCTCGGGCGCCGCGGGAGTCGTACTGATGTACTTAAAGGCGTACGAGCATAAGGAAACGGTCGAAGGTCTTACATACCGATATATCTTTACGGAAAATGCCGGAATGTTCATCTCAATAGCGTTTTTCCTGATGCTGATTTCTTACGTATTCGCACTCACGATTAAGAATAAGAAAATCGGATATGTTCTTGTATCTCTCTTCATGATTGCGGAAACCGGAATGTGCGCGGATGTATCAATCGGCACAAATTCGGATAAAGAAAACGTCCTTCCGATGTACTCGCTTACATTCGTCGACAGGGCGAACGCAATAGCCGAAGATTTGAAACTCGAAAACGATAATCTTACGAGAATAAAGGATGCGGACACATATTTAAACAGCAACTACCCGATGTTCTTTAAATTCCCGGCAATGTCCAACTTTACGCACCTCGTTTCCGAGGATCTTACAACGTCAATGAGGGCGCTGGGCTACTCTCAGGTCTATACGCGAGTGCTTGACAACTCGGGAACTTTACTTTCGGACGCACTTCTCAATATTAAATACGCGTTCTCGAAAAAAGACCTTGATACGAGCGAATATACTTATATGTATGATGTCGGAGATTCAAAACTCTATTCGTATAACTACACGCTTCCCGTCGGACTTATCGTAAACGAAGATTTCATAAATACGGATATTGTCGAAAACGACGACCCGTTTGTTTCGACAAACGAACTGTTCAGAGCGCTCGGCGGAAACGGCGACCTGATAACAACGGACGAAAAGACGTTTTCAACCGAATCCGAAGACGGCGCGATTTACGAGATGAATATAAATGTCAAGGGCAAACGCCACGTTTATTTAAATGTCGAAACGGAAAAGGGCAGAAAGATTTCAAACGGAAGCCTTCAGATTTCTTTAAACGGCAAAACTCTTGACCTTACATACTTCGGCGCCAAGGCAAACTACAGATACCCCAATAACTTCTATAATGGCATGCTCGACCTCGGAGTATTCGAGGACGAGGAATTGACGGTAACGGTCGGTCAGTGGAAAGATATCGGCGGATGGATAAAACTTACGTCGGGTCAGGCGGACTACACGAAGCTAGGCGAGCTTTGTGAAAAAGAACATCCGCACGCGGACGTTACAACGGGAGCTAAGAGTCTTACGGCAAAGGCAACGGCGGATTCCGACGGAGAATATCTGTTCCTGCCCGTCAACGACGATCCCGGCTGGACGTGCAAGGTCAACGGAAAAGAAACAGAACTTAACTACGCTATGGGAAGTTTCATTGCGGTAAAACTCGAAAAGGGCGAAAACACCGTCGAGCTTACGTTCCTCCCCCACGGTCTTAAAACAGGCGCGGTAATCAGTCTTATTTCTCTTGCGGTATTCATTATTCTTCTTATAATAAAGAAGTTTAAGCCGATACCGAACGACAAGGACAACGCGTTTTTAAGAATATTCGAAAAAATATATTATATCGGCATGATCGAAGTATATGCGATAATGTACGGCGCGTGCGCGATATGCTCCATACTTTACAATTACATTCTGTAAGAAAGGACGCTCAATATGAAAGTTGTAATTTTAGCCGGAGGTTTCGGCACAAGAATCAGCGAAGAAAGCCACCTTATCCCAAAACCCATGATTCAGATAGGCGACATGCCGATACTCTGGCACATCATGAAACTCTATTCGCATTACGGATATAACGATTTCGTTATATGCTGCGGATACAAACAGCACGTTATAAAGGAATTTTTCGCCGACTATTTCCTGCACAGAAGCGATATCACGTTCGACTTCACCGACGGCGGAAAGATGACCGTTCACTCGAATTTCTCCGAGCCGTGGAAGGTTACGCTCGTTGATACGGGACTTAACACGATGACCGGAGGCAGAGTCAAGAGAGTTAAGGATTATATAGGAGACGAGCCGTTCTTCCTTACATACGGCGACGGCGTTTCAAACGTCGACATCCCCGCTCTTCTTGATTTCCACAAAGAGCACGGCAAGATTGCCACGCTTACCTCAATTAAGCTCACGGCGCGTTTCGGCGTTCTTAATATAGGCGAAAACTCGCAGATAACCGAATTCAGAGAGAAAACACAACAGGACGGCGGATGCATCAACGGCGGATTTATGGTTCTCAATCCCGAGATATTCGACTTTATCGAGGGCGACGACACCGTATTCGAAAAATATCCGCTCGAGCACTGCGCGCAGATGGGTGAACTTATGGCTTACCCGCACGACGGTTTCTGGCAGTGCATGGACACGTTAAGAGACAAGCAGAAGCTCGAAAAGCTCTGGGCTTCGGGCGAGGCTCCCTGGAAAGTTTGGGAAGAAACAAATTAAGAGGAAGAATATATGGCAGATCTTAGCTTCTATAAAGGAAAAAGAGTATTCATAACCGGTCATACGGGATTCAAGGGAAGCTGGCTTACGGCGATCCTCGTTAAGGCGGGAGCCGAAGTCACCGGCTACTCCCTGACGCCCCCGACCGACCCCAATCTTTTCTCGATTTCGGGCGTTGAAAGTAAAATAAATTCCGTAATAGGCGACGTACGCGATTTCAACGCGATGAAAAAGGCGTTCGACAAGTGCGATCCCGAGATAGTTTTCCATCTCGCGGCACAGCCTATCGTCATTACGTCGTACGAACAGCCTAAATACACATATGAAACAAACGTCATGGGCACCGTAAACATTCTCGAATGCGTAAGGCTTTCTAAGAACGTTAAATCCGTTTTAAACGTAACGACCGATAAGGTTTATAAAAACAACGAATGGTGCTGGGGCTACAGGGAAAACGAGCCTCTCGACGGCTACGACCCGTATTCAAATTCTAAGTCATGCTCCGAGCTTGTAACGCACAGCTATAAAAGCTCGTTCTTAGATTCCATGGGCATTGCGGTTTCCACCGCGAGAGCCGGCAATGTTATCGGCGGCGGAGATTTTGCGGACAACAGAATAATCCCCGACTGCGTACGCGCAGCCGTTAAGGGCGAGGATATTATCGTAAGAAATCCTAATTCGACCCGTCCGTATCAGCATGTTCTCGAACCGCTCAACGCATATCTTATGATTGCCGAGAGACAGTATGAGGATAAATCGCTTCAGGGCTATTACAACGTAGGCCCCAACGACTCCGACTGTCTTACGACGGGCGAACTTGCGGCGATATTCTGCGAATCCTGGGGAAACGGACAGACGTTCAAATGTCTTAAAAAAGACGGTCCTCACGAGGCAAATTTTTTAAAACTCGACTGCTCGCTTCTTAAAACAACTTTCGGCTGGTCTCCCGTATGGAGCGCAAAACAGGCTGTCGAAAAAACCGTCGAATGGACTAAGGTATGGGCTTCGGACGGCGACGTCCCGTCTATGCTCGATAAGCAGATCACCGAATTTTTCGGATTATAAATATTAATATATTATTTTCATTATATAAAGAGGTATAACATGGACGAACAATCAAAGGCAAAACAGGCTATACTCGACGCAGTAGCCGACTATTTTGACAAATACCACAATCAGAAAAAAGAGTTTGTACCCGGACAGAGAATTCCCTACGCTTCGAGAGTTTACGATTCAAAGGAAGCCGTAAATCTCGTTGACAGTGCGCTGGAGTTCTGGCTCACCGCAGGCAGATATACCGACAAATTCGAAAAAGACCTTGCGAAATATCTCGGTGTACGCTTCTGCTCGCTCGTAAACTCGGGTTCGAGCGCGAATCTTCTCGCGTTTGCAACGCTCACTTCTCCCCTGCTCGGCAACAGACAGGTTAAGAGAGGCGACGAGATAATAACAGTCGCCGCGGGATTCCCGACAACCGTTACGCCGATGATTCAGTACGGCGCGGTTCCGGTATTCGTCGACGTTACGATACCTCAGTACAACATTGACGTTTCAATGCTCGAAAACGCTCTTTCGGACAAGACGAAAGCCGTTATGATAGCCCACACGCTCGGCAATCCGTTCGACCTCTCTGCGGTCAAAGCTTTCTGTGACAAACACGGACTTTGGCTCGTGGAGGACAACTGCGACGCGCTCGGCTCGCAGTACACTATAAACGGAGAAACTAAATTTACAGGCACAATAGGAGATATCGGCACATCGTCATTCTATCCCCCGCACCACATGACCATGGGCGAGGGCGGAGCCGTTTACACGGACGATCCTCTTTTAAACAAAATCATGCGCTCTATACGCGACTGGGGCAGAGACTGCATGTGCCCCTCGGGCGTGGACAACCTCTGCGGACACAGATTCGACAAGCAGTACGGCGAGCTTCCGCTCGGTTACGACCATAAATACGTTTATTCGCACTTCGGATATAACCTTAAGGCAACCGATTTACAGGCGGCTGTCGGATGCGCACAGCTTGAAAAATTCCCCTCATTCGTAGAGAGAAGAATTCATAACTTCAACAGACTCCGCGCGGCTCTCGAGCCGATTGCCGATAAGGTAATTCTCCCCGAGGCATGCGAAAATTCGCGCCCGTCGTGGTTCGGATTCCTTATAACCTGCAAGGACGGCGTAAGCAGAAACGACGTTGTTAAATACGTCGAGTCTCACGGCGTTCAGACTCGTATGCTCTTTGCGGGAAATCTCACAAAGCATCCCTGCTTTGACGAGATGAGAAAATCCGGCGAGGGCTACAGAATTGTCGGCGAGCTTACGAATACCGACCGCATTATGAACGATACGTTCTGGGTCGGCGTTTACCCCGGTATGACAGATGAAATGATAGATTATATGGCAAAATGCATTACCGAAGCGGTAAACGCATAATAAATCGGAACGGAGTTAATCAATAATATGAAAATAAAAGTTTCGGACTATATTTCCGGCTTTCTCGTAGATCACGGCATTGACACGACGTTTACCGTAACGGGCGGCGGAGCAATGCACTTAAACGACGCATTCGGACATCAGAAAGGCATGCACTGCATTTATCAGCACCATGAGCAGGCGTGCGCAATTGCAGCCGAAGCGTATGCAAGAATTCACAACAAAATAGCCGCTCTCGTCGTAACGACGGGTCCCGGCGGAACAAACGCAATAACGGGCGTTGTCGGCGGATGGCTCGACTCAATTCCCATGCTCGTAATATCCGGTCAGGTTCGCTACGACACGACCGCGAGAAGCACGGGACTCGGCATCAGAGCGATGGGCGACCAGGAGTTCGACATTACAAAAGCCGTCGACTGCATGACGAAATACTGCGAAATGGTAACCGATAAAAACAAAATCCGTTACTGTCTCGAAAAGGCTTTAAAACTATCTCAGCAGGGCAGACCCGGTCCGTGCTGGCTTGATATTCCCCTCAATATTCAGGGCGCATACGTTGATACGGACGACCTTTACCCCTACGACGGCGAGGACGACGAAGTTCTCCCGCCCGAAACCGACGATAAAACGCTCGACGAAATTATCGAGCTTATCAAAAAGGCGGAGCGTCCCGTATTCAACGCGGGCAACGGCATACGCATAGCGGGCGCATTCGACGAATTCAGAAACGTTATAGAAAAGCTCAATATTCCCGTCGTAACCGGCTGGGATTCGATAGACTGCATAGAGGACGAGCATCCTCTCTACGTCGGCAGAGCCGGAATCATGGGCGACCGTCCCGGAAACTTCGCGGTTCAGAACTCCGATCTCCTCCTCTCCGTAGGCAGCAGATTAAGCATCCGTCAGGTAGGCTATAACTATCAGACATGGGCGCGCGCGGCGAAGAAAATCGTCGTTGACGTCGATAAGGAAGAACTTAAAAAGCCCACCGTCAACCCCGATATGCCGATATGGGCGGACGCTAAGGATTTTCTTTCAAAGCTTGACAAAAAGCTTTCGGACGATAAGCTTTTCAAGGGCGAATCATGGATTGAGTGCTGTCAGAACTGGAAGAGAGATTACCCCGTAGTTCAGAAAAAGCACTATAAACAGGTCACCCCATGCAACGTTTACGCGTTTATAAAGGAGCTGTCCTCACGTCTTAACGAGGGACAGATAACAGTAGTCGGCAACGGTTCCGCATGCGTTGTCGGAAGCCACGGATACGTTATTAAGAAAGACCAGAGATTCATTATCAACTCCGCAATCGCCTCCATGGGCTACGACCTCCCCGCCGCTATCGGCGCGTGCGTCGCGGATCACAGTCAGGACATTATAAACGTGACGGGCGACGGCAGTATTCAGATGAACTTACAGGAGCTTCAGACCATCGTTCAGAACAAGCTCCCGATTAAAATATTCATGATAAACAACGGCGGATATCATTCTATCCGTCAGTCGCAGAAAAACTTTTTTAACGACGGTTTGGTAGGTATCGGCTATGATTCTCACGATTTAAGTTTCCCCGATATGTCAAAACTCGTTCCTGCATACGGCATTCCGTATTATAAATGCGAAAAAAATGCAGACCTCGGCGAAACGATAGAAAAAACGCTCAATACCGAGGGCTACGCGTTCTGCGAAATCATTGTAGACATCCAACAGAAATTCGAGCCTAAATCCGCGACGAAAAAGCTGCCCGACGGAACGCTCGTGTCCGCGCCTCTCGAAGATCTCGCACCTTTCCTGCCGAGAGAGGAACTCGAGAAGATAATGTTTATCCCGCTGACGGAGGAATAATATTTTATGAAAAGAGCAATCGTAACGGGCGCGACGGGAATGATCGCTTCCGCTCTTATCAGAAATTTAATTTCAAATAATATCGAGGTTTACGCGCTCTGCCGTCCGGGCGAGGAGAAAAACGACGAGTTTTTCAAAAGCCCGCTTGTAACGGCGATTGACGCAGACATTTCGGAATTAAAAGAAACAGCCGAAAAAATCACCGAAAAGTGCGACGTGCTTTACCACTTTGCGTGGCTTGGCACGTTCGGAGGCGACAGGAATGCCGCATACATGCAGTCGGACAACATCAGATACACACTCGACGCAGTTACTCTCGCGGGCAAAACGGGATGCGAATGTTTCGTCGGCGCAGGCTCGCAGGCTGAGTACGGAGAGACAAACGAAAAGCTCACGCCCGACACGCATGCAAATCCGGTAACCGGCTACGGCATTGCAAAATACACATCGGGCAAGTTAAGCCGTCTTTATGCGTCTCAGCTCGGCATCCGCCACTGCTGGGTCAGAATTCTGAGTGTATTCGGACAGAAAGGTAACCCGAATTCGATAATCATGTCAAGCCTTTCGAAAATGCTCAACGGCGAATATGCACCGTTTACAAAAGCCGAGCAGACATGGGATTTTCTGCATTGCGACGACGCGGCGCAGGCGTTCAGACTCATAGGCGAAAAGGGCAGGGACGGAGCCGTTTACCCCTTAGGAAGCGGACAGCCCAGACAGCTCTGCGACTACATAAAAGCAATGCGCGACGCTGTAAATCCTGAGTTAAAAATAGGCATAGGCGACCTTCCCTATAACGAAAATCAGGTAATGTATCTTGCCGCCGATATCTCCGCGCTTCAAAAAGATACAGGATTCGCCCCCTCGCTTTCATTCGAGGACGGCATAAGAAGAACCATAGATTGGATGAATTCAAAATGAAAAAAGTAAGCGTACTGATTCCGTGTTATAATGAAAAAGAAAACGTCGTTCCCATGAGTGAGGCTATCGTCGACATGTTCGAAAATCAGCTCAGCAACAAATACGATTATGAGCTTGTTTTTATCGATAATGATTCGCGCGACGGAACGAGAGACGAACTCCGCGATATCTGCTCAAAAAACGAGCATATCAAGGCTATATTCAACGCGAGAAATTTCGGTCAGTTCAACTCCCCATATTACGGCGTTTTGCAGGTAACGGGCGACTGCGTTATTCAGATGTGCTGTGATTTCCAGGATCCCATCGAACTTATACCGAAATACCTTGCCGAATGGGAAAACGGATATAAAATAGTAATAGGAATTAAAACCGCAAGCAAGGAAAACCCGATTATGCGTTTTCTTCGCACGTGCTATTATAAACTTATAAAAAAGATGTCCGACGTTGAGCAGATTGAGCACTTTACGGGCTCGGGTCTCTACGACAGGGCGTTTATAGAGGTTTTGAGAAAACTCGACGACCCGATTCCGTTTATGCGCGGGATCGTCGCGGAACTCGGTTTTGAGCGTAAGGAAATCCCATACGAACAGCCCAAACGCAGAGCCGGAAAAACACACAACAATTTCTATTCCCTTTACGACGCAGCTATGCTCAGCATTACGTCGTATACAAAAATCGGCTTAAGAATTGCAACGTTCGCAGGCGTCGGAATCGGAATATTAAGCTTTATAGTAGGAGTTATTTATCTTATTTTAAAATGTATGTACTGGGATCGTTTTCCCGCCGGCACTGCGCCGATTCTCATAGGCATGCTGTTCCTCGGAGCAGTTCAGCTCTTCTTTATAGGATTTATCGGCGAGTACATACTGTCGATTAATAAACGAGTCATGCACCGACCGCTCGTCGTGGAGTCGGAAAGACTCAATTTTACGAAAGCCGACGCACAGAGACTTAAAAAAATGGAGTCGCAGGACAAGGAAAAAGTCACGGCGGACAATTAAATAAATTAATACGGAGTCGATTTTTCGGCTCCTTTATTATTTTATTCAATTGACATCGGCATATTATAATTGTATAATTTATCTGATAAAATATACAAAGCAGTGATACGTATGAAAATTCTGCAAAAAGGATTCAATTATTCACAGGACGGCCCCGGCAACAGACTCGTTTACCACACACAGGGGTGTAACTTTCGATGTAAATGGTGTTCTAATCCCGAAAGCATGGCAGGAGTAAATTCAAAGGACAAAGAAATGTCGCCCGAAGAAATTCTCGACGAGGTTATGAGAAGCCGTATGATGTTTTTCGACAACGGCGGAGTAACGTTTACGGGCGGTGAACCCACGCTTCAGTTCGATGAACTTAAGAAAACTCTTACGCTTCTTCATGAAAACGGGATTAACACGACAATAGAAAACAACGGCTCTCACCCGAGACTGTGCGAATTATCGCCTCTTATCGACTTCCTTATAGTCGACTTAAAGCATTACGACCCCGAGGAACATAGAAAGTGGACGGGCGTACGCAACGATACAACGATTGAAAACATTATGAAACTGTTAAAAATACGCTCACAGCTTCATATAAGAATTCCGCTTATAAATCACGTAAACACCGATTCGTCGGGATTTATAAAGCTTTTTGAAAATACGGATAAAGGCAATGCTACATTCGAAGTATTAAAATATCACGAATTCGGAAAGGATAAATGGACTTCCCCATACGAGATAACGGACGGATTCGTTTCCGACGAATTATTTAATAATTTCACCGCCTCGCTTAAAGACAGCGGATTTAATATTATAAAAACGTAAAGGAGAAAATAAGATGTTTACCGATATCTACACAAGCGAAAAGCTTACGTCAATGGCTAAATCTCTGTTTAAAACTGAGAGAAGCAAAAACCGTCTCGACGGATGGTTTCTCGCAACCGAAATGGGATGCGAGCTTGACAAAAAATACGCCTCATACGGCGAAGAGATGAAAAAGTCCCTTATTTTAAAGGAAATCGTGTCGCGTATTCCTCTTTTCATAGAGGACGACCGCGTTTTTGCGGGAACGCAGGACGACGGATTCGCAAGGAGCTACGCGCTCATCAACCCCTCGTTTAAGGTTGAGGAATTCTGCGGATACTGCGACCCCTCCGCCGTTTTCGGCGATATAGAGCCGAACGAAGAATTTACAAAAGAGCGTATAGAAAAGGTAAGAAAAGAATTTTCACAGACAAAATACGTTAAGGATTTGACAAAAACATACGCCGAATGTGAGACATACACGAGCGAGGTTGTGTTCTTCGTCGAGCAGGTAACGGGACATCTCATTCCCGATTACAGATACGCCCTAAAGCACGGCGTTAAAGAGATGATTGACACTCTTAACAAAAAGGACGGAGATGGATATAAAGCATTCGCAGCCGCTCTCGAGTGTGTTCTCGTACTTGCGGACAGATACAGAAATATCGCGCTCGAACAGATGAAAACCGCGTCCGACGAGAGAAAAGCACAGCTTAAATTAATGGCTGAAACGCTTGAGAAAGTTCCGGCTTACGGAGCAGAAAATCTCTACGAGGCGATTCAGTCGTTCCTGCTCATGTGGCAGATAATGTGTCTTGAGCAGACTCCCAACCCGTTCGCATTCTCCGTAGGAAACGCGGACAGAATTTTCGAGCCGTACAGAAACGGACTTTCCCGCGAAATGACGGCGGCTCTGTTCAAACACTTCCTTGTATTTTTCAATGTTGCCGACAGAAGCTGGGCTATCTCGCAGAATATAATCGTAAGCGGACGCGACGTTGACGGAAACGACCTTACCAACGAAACTACGTACGCTCTTTTCGACGCGTACTACGACATGAACCTCCCCCAGCCAATTCTTTCCGTTAAACTTCATAAGAACACACCCGAAAAACTCTATGAGGAAATGGGACGTTTCTTCTTCTCCCCCGGCGTTCTCACGCCGTCGCTGTTCAACGACGACTCACTGTTCGAGGTTCTTTCGGCTAAGGGCGTTGATAAAGAAGACCTTCCGGATATCGCAATCGCAGGCTGTCAGGAACCCCTCATCATGGGCAAGGACAACGCAAACACGACAAACAGCTGGCTTAACCTGCCCAAGATTCTTGAGCTCACGCTCACCGGCGGTTACTCGACCATAACGGGCAAAAAACTTGCCGATATCGAAAAAAGCGACCTTAAACACATACGCGAAAACTTCTATAAAAACGTTCAGTTCTTTGTAAACGAAATGGCGAAGGCAGCAAACAACGCTTCTAAATCCATTTCGAATTTAAGAGTTCCGTTCCTCTCCTGCTTCATGGGCGGTATGGAAAACGGTATCGACACGCGCGACATTCACCGTCAGGGAACAAAATATAACGGAAGCGGATGCCTTATCCACGGTACCGCCGTTATCGCGGACTGCTTTGCCGCCATTGATAAGATTCTCGCCGAAAAACCCGAATACGAGGACGTACTCGTAGACGCTCTCAATAAAAATTTCGAGGGTTACGACGAACTTCATGAATTCGTACTCTCCGCCGATAAATTCGGCAATAACATTGAAAAAATCGATGACGAAGCGGCTGAAATTGCTTCAAAAGTCGCCGATATGGTATCAAACGCCAAAAACTACCTCGGCAACAACTTCCGCCCCGACTTTTCAAGCCCCTCAACACATCTGCTCTACGGCTACTGGGTCGGCGCAACCCCCGACGGCAGAGCGTCAAGAGACATGCTCGGCTACGGCGTTGATCCGCTTTACGGCAGCGCAGAGAACGGACTCGGATTCCGCATGCTTTCAAACATGAAGCTCCCGTTCTGCAAGATGTGCGGCGGCTATGCCTCCCACCTCGGAGTCGACCCGAAGTATTTCAAAGCCGAAACATACGAGGGCAAGGGACTCGAATTCAGAGACAAGATTGTAAAGCCCCTGTTTTTCAATCCTCTTAACAGCGAAGTTTCACCGTTCTACCTATATGTAAACGTTACAACGGCGGAAATTTTAAGAAAAGTTCTTGCAAATCCGAAGAAATACGCACCGAGCGGAGTTTATATCATGAGAATTCACGGCACGTTCGTAAACTTCCTCGACCTCTCGCCCGCTATTCAGCAGGATATAATCAAGAGACTCGATCCCGGCTCAACGAGCATGTAAGGAGATATAAATGTATTTAATCGGACTTGACATAGGCACAACAAGCATATGCGCCGTTCTCACGGACTCCGAAACGGGAGAAATATTAAAAAGCGTAACAAAGCCTAACGACTCGTTTATTAAAACGGACAAAACATGGGAGAAAATTCAGTCGTGCGAGAAAATATATTCGACAATTGAAGAAATATTGACCGAAATTTACGATGATAACGTTTCCGCTATCGGAATTTCAAATCAGATGCACGGAATTTTATACGTTGACTCTTCGGCAAACGCATTAAGCCCGCTGTACATATGGCAGGATGCAAGAGCCGATCTGCCTTATAAGAATTCGACATATTCAAAGCATTTCGGCGCGCCCGCAGGCTACGGACTCGCAACGGATTATTATAATGAATTAAATTCTTTAATCCCCGGAAATGCGGTAAAGCTCGTCACGATAGGCGACTACACCGCCATGCGTCTTACCGGTGAAACCGGAGTTAAAACGCACATATCGAACGCAGGCTCGCTCGGAAAATTCGACGTAAAAACGAATTCGTTTACCGTCGACAATCCCCGTCTTCCATCGGTTACATCAAAATTTGAAACCGTCGGATATTATAAAGGCAAAACGCCCGTATGCTGTTCGATAGGAGACAATCAGGCAAGCTTCTTAGGTTCTGTCAGAGGAAACGGCGCGCTGTTGAACGTCGGTACGGGCAGTCAGATTTCGTTTACGACGGACTCTGCGGACGGCTCGGATTCAATTGAAATTCGCCCCTTAGACGGCACAAGATATCTCGGAGTCGGCGCGGCGCTGTGCGGAGGCAGAGCGTTCTCGCTGCTTGAAAAACTTATTTCCTCCGTCACGGGTAAAAACGCATATCCCGTCATTGACAAAATATTAGAAACAAAAACTACGACCGATTTGACTGCGGACACCCGCTTCTGCGGTACGCGCTCCGATCCGTCAGTCAGAGGTTCTATAACGAATATTTCGGAAAGTAATTTCACGCTGGGCGACATTGCCCTGGCAATTCTCAACGGAATGACCGATGAGCTTTACGATATGTTCTTATCCTCCGGCAATAAATGCGCGTCCCTTGTCGGCAGCGGTAACGGTATCAGAAAAAACGAACCGCTCAAACGTATTGCGGGGGAAAAATTCGGATGCAATATAAAAATCCCCGTTCACAGCGAGGAAGCGTCGTTCGGCGCGGCTCTTACCGCAGGCGTGGCTTCGGGAATATTCAAGAATATAAACGAAGCGCAGAATTTAATTAAATATCAAGGTGAATAAATCATGTTTTACGATTATCCGGTTTTCTTTGAAAAAAACAGAGTCTGGAGAGTTTATAAGGGCGGAAAACTGTTCTCGCAGTTTTTCTCCGACGACTCCGAGGACTCGAATTACCCCGAGGAGTGGGTTGTTTCATCCGTTACCGCTC
The DNA here is from genome assembly GCA_002431305.1 of Ruminococcaceae bacterium UBA5904. Taxonomy (GTDB): domain Bacteria; phylum Bacillota; class Clostridia; order Oscillospirales; family Acutalibacteraceae; genus CALACW01. The sequence goes on from DJEG01000096.1 coordinate 23,559, forward strand.
TTAACGAGGGAAGCACCGACCCGTACGAGGGCGTTTCAAAAATAAAGGACAGCGATCTGTACTTAAATGACGCTCTGAATACTTATAAAAATGAACTCCTCGGAGACAGGGACGACCTCGGAGTGCTTACAAAGATTCTCGACTCCGCAATCCGTCTCCCCGTTCAGACTCATCCAGATAAAGGATTTTCGAGAAAGTATTTCAACTCCCCTTACGGCAAGGAGGAGTGCTGGACTATTTTAGCGACGCGTCCGGGCGCGAAAATTTACTATGGATTTAAAAAAGGCACGACCTTAGAACAGTTTAAAAAAGCTGTCGAATTGAGCGAAACAGATAAAAACGCAATGGAACAGCTTCTCGAAAGCTACGACGTTAAGACCGGCGACGTTATTTACATTCCCGCAAACATGGTTCATGCGATAGGCTACGGCTGTCTTTTACTCGAAGTTCAGGAACCGACCGATTTCACGATTCAGCCCGAACGCTGGTGCGGTGACTACAGGCTCTCGGACAGAGAGATGTATTTAGGACTTGACAAGGATATCGCGCTATCGTGTTTCGATATGGACAAACGCTATCCTCTGCCTCTTACCGGAAAAACTATTTACGAAAACGACGGATGCAAATATCAGTCGTTTATAGATTCCGACATTACGACGAGTTTCGCGCTGAGAAAAGTTACGCTCTCGGGCGGTAAATACACGTTCAATAAGGGTGCATGCGTATACGTCGTTACAAGCGGAGAGGCTGAGATTACGTCAGAAGGATATTCAAAGATTGTAAAAACAGGCGATTATTTCTTAATTCCCGACTGCTGTAAAGGTAAATTCACCGTCTCGTCCGCTGACGCGCATATTATAGAATGTTATAAACCCTGATAAAAATAATGCTTGACATTATTAAAAAAGAATGTTATAGTTAGTTTAATCTTTTTAATACTGCCACAGGCGCTGACCGGGAAAAAGTAGCTTTGATTAAAGCCCGCAGAGAGCTGTCGTCAGGTGCAAGACAGCGGTGATAGTCATTTTGCGAATACATCCCGAGAGCCGTATACCGAACATTTTTTTAGTAGGCTATACCGGGTTTGCCCGTTACAGCAAACGGATATACAGATGTTTTCATCCTGTATCCATGAGGCCGTTTTTAACGGCGAACCGAGGTGGTACCACGGATTTTCCCGTCCTCCGACTTATATTTTTAAGTCAGAGGACGTTTTTTATTACTTTTTTCGGAGGAGAAAGCTATGCCGATTACTGAAATTTTACAGAAAAACGCAGATTTTTACCCTAACGACTGTGCGCTCGTCGAGATTAATCCCAAACTTGAAGAGCAGAGCCGTATGACATGGAGAGAGTATTCTCTTATAGAAACAAGCAACTATGAGACATACCGTCAGGAGATTACGTGGGGCGAATTCAATAAAAAAGCAAACAGATTTGCAAACCTGCTTCTTACCAGAGGAATTAAAAAAGGCGATAAAGTCGCAATTCTTTTAATGAACTGTATTGAATGGCTTCCGATTTACTTCGGAATTCTCAAAACAGGCGCTCTTGCGGTTCCTCTTAATTACAGATATACCGCGGACGAAATTAAATACTGTCTTAAACTCGCAGATGCCGACGCTATCGTTTTCGGCCCCGAATTCACCGGACGTGTCGAGGAGATTTACGACAGGATTCCCAAGGTTAAAACATGGCTTTATGTCGGCGCAGACTGCCCCACATTTACCGAAAGCTACGACAAACTTGTAGGCTACTGTTCAACGAAAGCACCCGATATCAGACTTACAGACGACGATGAAGCTGCTATCTATTTTTCATCGGGAACAACGGGATTCCCGAAGGCTATTCTTCATAAACACCGCGCGCTTATGCACTCCGCGCTCACCGAGCAGAATCATCACTCACAGACAAAGAACGACGTGTTCCTGTGCATGCCTCCCCTCTACCATACCGGAGCTAAAATGCACTGGTTCGGCAGTCTTCTTGTCGGCGGTAAGACGGTTATATTAAAGGGTATTAAGCCCGAATGGATATTTAAAGCTATCTCGGACGAGCAATGCACTATCGTATGGCTTCTCGTGCCGTGGGCGCAGGATATTCTCGACTCCATCGACAGAGGCGACCTCAATCCCGATGATTACAAACTCGACCAGTGGAGACTCATGCACATCGGCGCACAGCCCGTCCCCCCCAGCCTTATTAAACGCTGGAAAAAAGTTTTTCCGCATCATCAGTATGACACGAACTACGGTCTTTCCGAGTCGATAGGCCCCGGATGCGTACATCTCGGCGTTGAAAATATTGATAAAGTCGGAGCTATCGGCAAAGCGGGATTCGGATGGCAGACAAAAATCGTCAAGCCTGACGGAAGCGAGGCAAAGCCTCACGAGGTCGGCGAGCTTGCCGTAAAGGGTCCCGGAGTCATGGTATGCTACTATCATGACGAAAAAGCAACAAACGAAGTTCTAAAGGACGGTTGGCTCTATACCGGCGACATGGCTGAAACGGATGACGACGGATTCATATACCTCGTTGACCGTAAAAAGGACGTTATTATTTCGGGCGGTGAAAACCTCTACCCCGTTCAGATTGAGGATTTCTTAAGAAAGAACGACGCTATAAAGGACGTCGCGGTCATCGGTCTTCCCGACGCAAGACTCGGAGAAATCGCCGCCGCGATAATAGAAGTTAAGGAGGGCAAAACGCTTACCGAGGACGAGGTAAACGAATTCTGTCTGGATCTCCCGCGCTACAAACGCCCGAGAAAGATTATATTTGCCGAGATTCCGAGGAATCCCACAGGCAAAATCGAAAAGCCCAAACTTCGTAAGATTTACTGCGGAGACAGCCTTGTTGCTCAGCAGAACGAAATAAAAAATTAATTCAAAAATATAAGCTGAACTCATAAAGGAGTATACATCCAATGAGTTCGGCTGTTTTTACAGCAAAAAAAACTATTATCAATCATATTATTAACAATATATTAATAATACTTACATTTATTTGATAATTTTGTTGCGTAAGTATTGATTTTAATAAAAAAATATTTTATAATGTATCTGTTGAGTTCTAAAAAGCAACAAAAAAACATAAGAGGGTGCATAAAAATGGCTGTAACCGAAGAAAAACCGACCGCACGGCTCAATAAATACAAAACCAACGACCGCCGTGTTCAGAAAACAAAAAAAGGGCTGAGAAGCGCGCTCTTCGAACTCATAAAACAAAAGGACATAAAGGATATTTCCGTAACCGAACTTACGCAGAAGGCTGAAATAAACCGCTCCACGTTCTATTTCTATTACAAGGATATATATGATATGATGGAGCAGATTCAGGACGAGATATACTCTGCGATTGATAAAGAGCTTATACAAACCGACCTTAAGTTCAACAAATTAAGCGACTACACAACCTACATACAGCGTTTTCTCGAATACAGCAAGGAAAACAGCGAAATATGCAAATTCGTTATAATGAACGACTGTCAGAACAAACTCGCAAAAAAGATACTTGATGCGCTGCTTAAAAATGTTCCCGATTCAAAACTTACCTACGAGCCGACAGATTCGCGTTATTATCTTACGACATTTGCAATTAACGCAATACAGGGAACCGTAATCGAATGGCTTAACGACGGCATGCAGGTTTCCACTCAGGAGATGGCGGCATTTCTGAGCATGACATACGTACTCGGAAGCGTCAGAATGAAAAACAAAGACTTCTTTATTGACGAAAAGTAGAAAATTTACCGACCGAATCAATCACGACTCGGCCGGTATTGTTTTATTCTTTATTTTTTTGACTTAACAGTCTGTTTCCTTTTTCCGGACGATGCGGGTACTTTCTTTTTCATGAAGAACGTTCCAATTATCATTATAACGGCGAATACAATAAGATAGAACATGACGGGACATGAGAAGTTTCCGTCAGCTGCAGCTGTTTTCATCGGTACATATCCGTGTGCATAGAATGCCGCAAATACCATGAATACAGAACCCGCCGTAGCAAGCGTGCAGAATATTATACGCTTAACTGGATTAACATCCTTAGCCTTTATCATAAACACGATAAAAATAGGAATATAGAACGCGTAAAGCGTTACAATGGGAAGTTCCGAGGAATCAAAGCTGAACAGACCGAACCAGGGCTTTTCAACGAGCATTGCACCGTAGAAGAATACAAGCCATACTGAGCACATAAGAACGCCGAAAATCGACGAGTTCGCAGGCATATTCGTTTTTTCATCAACCTGTGCGAATGTTTCGCTCGCAAATCCGTAACCTCTGACAGCAACGGAATAAAGTCCTCTCGTGCATCCGAGCATGAGACCGTTAAGAGTTCCCATACAGGAAATAGCGACAAAGAGATTGAGAATATTTCCGAATACTCCGCCGAAAAGCTTAACATATGCGGCGGTAGCGCCCTCTTCGATAAGAGTTTCAACGCTTACAACGCCCGCGACACCCATATAATAGAAAACATAAATGGAAACGATTATAATACCGCCTACAATAAGCGCGATAGGAAGATTTCTCTTAGCGTCCTTAAGCTCGGCATTGATAGATGTGGCAATTATCCAGCCCTCGTATGCAAAAGCCGTAGCGACGACAGAACCGAAGAACGGGCTGAAATCGCCGGATGTGGTAGCAAAGTTAGCCGCGAGAATAGATGTGTCGGCAGACTCCGACGACTGATGTGTAAGACCGTAAATTAAGCCTACAACAGCCATAAGCAGCAGAGGAATGAACTTTATAACCGTAGCCGAAACCTGAAACTTACCCGCAAGTTTCGGCGACAGCGCATTAAGAGCGTAGCTTATAACAAGAAACATTCCCGACAGTGCAAGACATTCAGGTCCCGCAACGGGATCTTCACAGAATCCGGGGTTTACTGAGTTTACAAAAACCAGCGAGTAACGCGCACTCAGCCATGCCAGCGCACAAGTAAGAGTGGGAAGATAGATAGTCGACATGAACCAGCCGACCATATACGCGTACCTGCTGCCGATAGCCGCCTCCGCGTAGTCGATAAGTCCGTTGACCTTTTCATACTTCTGCGCCATAAGAGAAAACGCGAGTATGCAGACAATCATTATAGCGCCGCCGACGACCCATGCGAGAATACCCATAGGCATATCGCCGTTCGTCGTTTTCAGAATTGTCTGCGCTTTAAAGAATACGCCCGAGCCGACAACAATACCGACAACCATACAAATTGCGGTTATCAGTCCGTATCGTTTTTTTAATTCTGCCATCAAAAAATCTCCTTTTTTCACAGGGCACATTTTACCGACCGAATTAGCGGTCAGCCCTTAATGTATAGATGCAACGAATATTTTACACTATATTTACAAAATTTTCAATAGCTAATTAAGAAAATTAAATATTTTTTACAATTACAACATTTCTACCCTGTTTTGTAGCAGAATAAAATACTTTATTCGTCAATAAACATATATTTATATTATATAACAAAAGACGTAACCGCTTTTTTTGCAGTTACGTCTTTTTCAACGGAGTTTGTTAATCAATATCAGTCTGCAGTCAAAACAGAAGTAAGTTTTGCAGCAAATCTTAAAATTGCTCTTGCTTCTTTTGCAGTAACCTTACCGTCCTTATTGAGATCGGCGGCATCCATCTGCTCCTTTGTAGGATTAACAAGTCTTGCAGAAATTCTCAAAGCTATTCTTGCGTCGCCTGCGGTGACTTTACCGTTGCCGTCAAGATCTCCCTTGATTATGTAAACGGGTTTCTCGGAAGAAGGCTCCGTGGTTTTTCCGCTGTCGTCCGCCTTAGTTGTACCTGCGGGTTTAGTGTTATCACCGGGCTTAGTGTTATCACCGGGCTTAGTTACATCACCGGGTTTAGT
>DJEG01000096.1:29504-30549 GCA_002431305.1 Ruminococcaceae bacterium UBA5904
GTTACATCACCGGGTTTTGTTACGTCGCCGGAAGACTCTTCATTTTTACCGGTTGAAACCTCTTCGTCTTTAGTAGTATTCTCATCGGGCTTAGTGGTTTTCTCATCGGGCTTAGTGGTTTTGTCATCGGGCTTTGTAGTTTTGTCGTCGGGCTTAGTAGTTTTGTCGTCGGGCTTTGTAGTTTTGTCATCGGGCTTTGTAGTTTTGTCATCGGGCTTTGTAGTTTTGTCATCGGACTTTGTCGTAGACTCGATTTCCAAGCCGGATGTAGTAGATTCCAACTCGGATGAATCCTCATTTCCCGATATACTCTCGGGTTCGGAAACCGAAGCTCTCTTTCCCGCATTAAGGTCTGAAGAAATCTCTTCCTCCGAACCGCCGAACTCAGCCATAACCCCCATAGGAATTGCAACAATCATCATCATTGCGCTGAGCATTAATGACATAAGTTTTACTGATTTCTTGTTCATCTTAATTACCTCCTTAAAAGTCAAGAATTAACATCCTTACCTGTTAATAATAGTACTTTATTTGAGTAAAGTCAAGTATTTTTTTTCTTTATTTGTTAAATTGTTTATCCTTGTACACATTATATAATTTTTATGCAACAAATCGCCTTATTTTGCGAGAAATTTATTTTTTACCTTAAGACGACAAAAAACGCTCCGAGGAAATCCTCGAAGCGTTCTGTTATAATCGTTTTGCTATGTAGAGATTAGACTACCTGTAAAACAGCGTCAAGTCTTGCTGCGAATCTGAGGATAAGTCTTGCCTCACCTGCAGTGATCTTGCCGTCCTTATTAAGGTCGCCGACCTTCATCTGATACTTAGTTGCATTCTGAAGACGTGCTGCAATTCTAAGAGCAATTCTTGCATCCTCTGCGGTAACTTTTCCGTCGCCGTTAAGGTCGCCCATGATTAAGTACTCACTGGTGGGACGCTCGGAAGACTCTTCCTCTTTACTCGTGGGCTCGTTTGACGCGGGCTCTGTCGTCTTGTCGTCGGGTTTGGTTACAGGAGCAGTAGGCTCGTTTGATGCGGGCTC
>DJEG01000056.1 GCA_002431305.1 Ruminococcaceae bacterium UBA5904
AATAATGAAACCGGGACTTGATTAAAAAAATCGAGTCCCGGTTTTTAATAAATAATACTATATTATTTATCCTTAAGTTTTGTTAATGTTTTAACGTCTTTTGTCGTAATGTTATCTGGATTCATTGACATGGATTTTTTCATTTGTCCCGGAGTGTTTGCCGTCCACAGGGAAACGAGAAGTCCGTTTTTTTGAAGTGCTGATACAAGATGTTTTGTCGCAAAACGGAAATTTGTATTAAGCCCGATCGCTCCGCTTTCTTTTACGGTTTTGACAACATAGTCAATGTATTTTTTTGAATGAATTTTAAATCTGTTCGGGAAAAAATTAAGGTAATAATCTATTCCGCCCGCATCTTTTTTTACAGAAGCCACGAACCGTGAATCAACGCCCGTGAGGAATATTCTGTTTTCAAGCGAATATTTCTTTGCAAGGGGCAGAATTACCCCGAGGTTTTTATCGCTTTTTATATCAATATTTATTTTTAATTCGGGATAGTGCGAAAGTAGTTCGAACGCATTTTCGAGTGTAACTTCATTTCCGGCAGGCGTATTGTGACTTAAAACAGGGGAGTTATTTCGAGTGAAATTTAAATCGAATTCGGTTATGTCCGCTCCGAAATCAACCGCCTTTTTTATAGATTCGAGCGAATTCATTTTTGTTGACATGCATCCCGTATGAGCTGTGACAGTAAAATCAGTATTATGTTTCATGTTTTTTCTCCGATTCTTTTTAAGAAAACCGCCGTAAGTCATAGGACTGCGGCGGCTTTTATTGTGTTTAATAAATCAGAACGTTCCGTCTGTAATGTAGCTTTTGATAATGTCGGGAGCCGCTTTTATGAACTTAGGAAGCCATGTTCCGAACGCATATACAAGAAGATTAAGAACGGAAGCTATGGAGTTAAGTCCGTAGGAAAGCTTTGACGTTGTGTTGTCACCCGTGAATGTGGGAACGTTCTTGCCGACTTCTTTAGAAAGGGTAAACGAATCTATCTGCGTTACGGTACCTTCGGGATTCTCTTCGCTTTCATCGGTGATAATGTATGAATCAAACGTAAGTTTTCCTCCGTTTACAGTTATCGTATTATAGCATGAACCAATATAAAGGTCTTTCTGAGAATCAAAATCCTTGCCGTTAAAATACTTGCCGTCTCTCTGAGAAACCATAGTATTAATGAATTCCATAGGAGTGAAGTTGTTTACAGCGAAAGGTCTGACCTGATATCTCTTGCTTCCTGCGGTTCCGCACAGAACATATGTTGCGCCGCCCTCTTTTACTTCGTTGCCGGTAAGGGATTTTGTTCTGAGGTACTGATGGTCATGACCGGAAATTATAAGGTCAACGCCCGTCTTGTCGCAAACTGCGGTAAGAGCCTGCTGAAGATACATAGCGTCGGGCCACTTACCGTCCTTGCCGAGTGTGTAAGGCGTCTTGTGCATGCTTACGATTTTCCAGTCTTTGTTTGTTTTGTTCATATCATTCTCAAGCCATTTGAGCTGAGCCTGCGATATGCTGAGAATATCATTTGTATTAAGAACCGCAATGTGAGTGTTGCCGTAATCGAACGAATAGTTAACACCGTCGTTTACCTGAACGCTTTCGGATGTGTCAAGGTTGAACATGTTGTTGAACCAGTGGGGGCATCCGAGTCCGTCATGGTTGCCCGATACGGGAGCAAGCGTATTATTAAGGCAAATAGAATCAAATGCTTCTGCATAGTAATTCCATTCCTCATTGGTGCTGTCGTTGGTGAAGTCGCCGAGGTTAATCATGAGGTCGAACGGAGCCGCGGAACTGTTAAGTCCGGCATTAACCGCTCTTGCACCTACAAGAAAGTTATTAAGAGAGCTTGCCTGTACGTCGGCATAAACGAGGATGTTAACATTGCTGTCGCCGTCATCGGTCGTAAATGTTCCGACATCGCTCCATGTTTTGCCGTCGCCTACTTTATAGGTGTAGGTCGTGTCCGCGCTTAAACCGGAAACGGTTACCTTGTGCATATAGTAGCCTTCCCATTCCTCGCACGAATCGGTAAACTGAAGTTTTGCCGAGATATCAACGCCGTTTTTCATTATGAGAACAGCGCTGTCACAGTCTTCCTTCGTGTACCAACAGAAACCTCTGGACGACTGTGTGTTTCCGTTAACGGTGCACGAAATCCTGAAATAATTGTTATCCGTTACATAATCTGCGTAAGCGCCCGTTCCGAGAGGGAAGACAAGCAGCAGGGTAAGAAGCAGACAGAGAACTTTTTTAAAGTTTCTTTTCATTTGTAGTTGCACTCCTTTGTAGTTTTGGAATTTCTTTTACTTATTAATTATACATATAAATAACATAAAATACAAGCGTTATTTTGAAAATAACAACATAAAAAAAGCGAAGCCTGAAAATCGACTTCGCTTTTTAATGATGATTGTAATTACGGGTTGGGAAGATTTACAATATCTCCGACTTTAAATGTCTGTTTTCCTCCGTTGATATTATAGAACTCCTGAAGATATTTATTGGGCTCAAGTCCGTTCTTTCTGAGAATTGAGAACGGATAATCTCCGGATTGAACGGTATATGTTTTATAACCGCCCTCGGGAGCCGGAGTTGTATCAGGAGTTTTTGTCGTAGTCTCCGGAGCCTTTGTTGTAGTTTCAGGCGCCTCGGTTGTTTTTTCGGGCGCTTTGGTCGTGGTCTCGGGAGCTTTTGTCGTTGTTTCGGTTTCGGTTGTGGTTTCTTTTGTTGTGTCGACGGAGTTTGAAGTTGCTCGCATTCCGCTGATTTCATCCTGTAAGAGAGAAATCTGCTGATCCTGTGCCTCATTGTTCTTTTTGTGCATTGAATTAAGAGACGTAAGCAGAAGAACAAGACAAGCAATTATTACAAACAGAACTGAAATAAGGGAAAAAGTAGTTATTTTGAATTTTTTAGACACTTTTGTGGGTTTTTCAATAATTGTCTCTTTAATTACCGTCGGATTTTCCTGTTTTTTTTTGCGTTCAGAATCCATTCCGCTCTCTATTGCCATGATTGCGTCAATCTGTGCCTGAGCGAGTGCCTTTGCTTTTTCCTGAGTTTTTTTCCACTCGTCAGCTTCGTTTAAAACGGATTCCCATGCGCTGTCCGAAGCGGGAGTGCCGTCGTTTTCCGACGGGGTATAAAACGAGGATAACTCATCTTCAAATTCCGTAGAATTTTCGGCTTCTTTTTCTTCAAGCTCAGCCTGTTTTTTCTCCTCCTCGGCGGTGAAATCTCTCCATTTTCCGAGTTCAAGATTATCATTCTTGTATTTTGATGAGAAAACGGAAACTTTCTTCTTTTTCATTATTATAAGAAGAATGAATATTACGATTGCCGCGGCGCTTACCGCACAGCCTATAAGCAGACCCTTGGGAGTATATTTAAATTCGATGGTATGCTCTCCGGCGCTTGTGTAGATTCCGGTGAATGCGTTTCCGATTTTTACGATATTATCGGAGCTTACTTTTTCGCCGTCGATAAAGATGTTCCAGCTATCATCATAGGGAACGGATGTGAATATCATACCGTTATCCTGAACAGAAATTGTTCCTGAGAAATGAGAGTCGCTGAATTTCTTATCGTCAAGAGTTAATACACCGTTTGAAACGATTGTATCATAGCCTTTCTTGAAGTTAGCGTCGTTGAGAGTTTTTGCGTAAACGGTTACCGGGCAGGATGATTTACCGTCGTCAAGTCCGAGTGTTACATAAACGTCACTGTCTGCTTCGATAAGTCCGCAGTCGATAATGAAAGGTTCTGAGAAGTCTACAGTTATCATAGTACCGTTTATTGTTACATAACCGGTGGAGCAGTCGCTGCATGAAACGTAAAGGTATACATTCTTTGTCTCATTGGGGGTAACTTTAAGCATAAGTTCCGCCGAACTGTCGTCGGATGTTCCTGTTTTTGTAAGAGTAAATGTTTTGTTATTAACGTCTTCGTCGTTAAGAGAGACAATATTCGACTGGCTCATTACCGATACATCAATGTCGTCAAATACGCCGTCGACCCCTGTTACGAGTTTCCAAAGACTGCTCTGAATTTCAAAAGGATTTTTTCCTTCGAACTCCCAGTCAGTGTCTACACCCGCTTTTGAACTGAATGCAAGGGGAAGGTCGTAGAGATAATCGTATACTGTCATATCATCAATCGACGTGAGTTCTTTATAGAGATTATCACCGAAATTCGTTTTGTAGTTGTCAGTCTTTGTATATTCGGAATTGTCAACAATATAATCGATTCCGAACAGTGTATTGAATACCGCTGTCTGACAGTGATATGTGTAGCTGTTGATATCGTTGCCGGAGAGACCGATTTTGCTCATAAGGTGCGAGAGGTCTTCATACGCCATGGATGTGAATGTCGACGCGCCGTTATATCCGTACCAGCAGTTATCCATTCTTCTGACGATTGATGCGAGCTCCATTCTGTAGAACGTATCTTTGCCCTCAAGTTCGTCGAGATAATCTATGCACTTGTTAACCTCTTCATATCCCTCGATATAATTTGTTTTATCCTGAGAGATAACATAGTTGCTTGTATCTGCTACGAGTATTTCCGTGCATACGGCACATGCAAGCAGAACGCAAATATATGACTTAACCTGCTTTTTGTCTTTCATAAGCGCGAAGATGATCGCATATATAATAGCAAAAGCAACTCCGGTCCAAATTGAAAGCGACGAAACGTTTTTGGAGCCGAGTTCCTCGACCGCAACAATGAACGCCACTAATGCGACGGACGAGCCGAGACACGCTTTAAGACTGATTTTGTCAAGCGAAATAATAACTTTATAAGCAATGAACAAAAGGAAGAACGAGTATGCAAACGAGAATCTGTAAGGCAGGTCGTTGGGAAAGTGGAAGCCGTGCCAGATGTAGTTGAGGTAGTTTACGTTGAAACTGAAGTAGAAAAATGCAAGCGTAACTGTTGTTGCAATTTTTTCTCTGAGACTGAATTTTTTCGAGAAGAAATATAAAGGTACGAGGATCAGAGTAAGCGTACCGCAGTAAACGTTCGGCAAAACGTCGTCTCCGCTGGATCTGATTGTCGTTTTGAGTCCCGGAAGATGATTCGCCAAAAAGTCAAACATACTAAAGTATGACGAATAATCAGTTGGGAAAGTTGAAGATGTTGCAGACGAATGCTTAAGTGCAAAATACGTCGGGACAAGCGCAAATGCGGCTATGCATGCGGCTCCTATGCTCGCTATTGCGAAAAGCGAACCCGAACGCAGAAATTTACTGTTGAAGAAATTCGTTTTTGCACTGTGACGGTATTTGAGTTTTATGATGTAATCGGGATGTTCTTTTTCTGAAATCGAGTACTGTGAGAAGTAGAGGAAAAGGAACATTATTACCGATAGGATACAAACCATATAGCCCATATAATAGTTCGTCACAAGCGTCAGTGCAAGCGTAATAATGTATGTCATGGGCTTATATTTATTTATAATCAGATAAATACCCAAAATAACAAGCGGGAAGATGCTCATTGCGTCAAGCCACATTACGTTCCAGTAATAAGCAACGAACCATCCGCTGAACGCATACATCAGTCCGAACGCGGTAGATGAAAGGTCGTACCTTCCGGTAACGCGTTTGAGCATATATGAAAAAGTGAATGCGGAAACGGAGGCTTTTGTAAGTATCATTGCCGCAACTGCTTCGGGTACGTTGGCATGTCCGAATATAAGCACAAACAGCATTGTCGGACTCGAAAGATAGTTAAAATAGTTGCCTAAGAATCCGCTGCCGAAGCCCGATGTGAACGAGTACAGAAGAGACTTGCCCTGGAATATTCTGTCGTACAGTTCGGCAAAAAGAGGTGCGTACTGATGATAAAGATCCATTCTCAGAATTATATTATCTCCGAGAGGGAAAAATCGATAGCACATATATACGAACAGCATTATTACGGCGGCAAGAATCGCAGCAAGGAAGCTGAACTGATTATCGCGCCATAACGAACGTCCGGTGTGTTTTTTTGATTTCAATTAAGATCATATCCTTTCGTTAGTTTGCATATACTTCAATATTTTAGCATATGTTTTATTAATTATCAATAGTAATATAATATAAAATTTAAAAAGGTGACGGAAAAATGTTAAAAGCGTCGGAATTTAAAAACGTGCTGTGCATACTGCCCGAAAAAATAAGATTATGTTTTGAAAATCTGCCTGAGGATATTCTCGGTTCTGTGACCGAAATACGCATACGCAAAGATAAACCCGTTATGTTTTACGGCGGATTCGGCGCGGTATTTGCCGTAAATTCAGGCTCGGTCAGCAGATTGTTTTCTCAAAGATGTCTGTTTGCGGATAAGGAAGATATTGAACGGATTATCGCAAGAGCGTCGGGGTATTCGCTTTACAGTCATTTTGATGAACTGGCAAACGGATTTATAACGTTAAACGGCGGGCACAGAATCGGCATAGGCGCCACGGCCGTTAAAAACGGAGAAAGTTTCCGCGATATTGAGTCTCTTAATATAAGACTTGCGCGCTCACACAAACGATGCGCCGATTTTATATGCTCTGAAATTTTTAAAAACGGACTGTGCAGTTTTCTTATTGCGGGACCTCCGGGAAGCGGTAAAACGACGATTCTCAGAGATATCGCCGTTGCACTGTCGGAAAATCCGAAATACGGGTATCCGCGCGTAACCTTGGCTGACGAGCGGTTCGAACTGTCGGAATGTGTATCTGCCGGTGAACTTAAGTGCTGTGACGTTATAAAAGGATATACGAAAGAACGAGCATTCGAAACTGCGCTTCGCTCTCTGTGTCCGGATATTATAATTTCGGACGAGCTGTCGTTTAAGGACGCTCTTATTACCGAAAAAATACTTGACTGCGGTGTTTTTGCCGGGGTCAGCGTTCATGCCTCGAATATTGAGGACTTATATGAAAAAGAGGGGATAGGAGATCTCGTCAAAGACGGAAAATTCAAAAAAACAGTCATTCTTGAGGGTAAAAATATTCCCGGAAAAGTGAAGGAAATTATATAGGAGGCGCAAAAAAAATGAATACAGCCGCCGCGGTTTTCATATGTATACCTGCCGTTTTCTATGCGGTTTTTATGCGGTATCAAACTATGAAGAAAATTAAATTTTTTGAAAGTTTTTATAAATTTACATATCTTTTCGGCGTGTATTCTTCAGCATCGGGACGCGAAATCACGGAAGTCGTTTTTGATATATTAAAAAATGAAAATTCATCCGTTCTCAAGTTCGCAGAAAACGCATGCAAAAAAGCCGAAAACGGGACAAATCTTGCACGGTCATGGAATGAGTCCGTAGAGCACGAATGCAGAATTCTGAATTCCGGCGAAAAAGCTCTTGTCCGACGTTTTATAAGCGCGGTAAGTGCAGGGGACATTTATACGCAGGAGAAAACAATGAAAATATATCTTGAAGAAATTGAAATAAAATTAAAAAATCTTGCGGAATATGAAAAAAAAGATATGAGGGCGAAGTGCGCAGCGGTTATTTTCATAGGATGTACGGCAGCACTTGTTGTGATATAGGTGAAAATATGGACGTTGATATTATTTTTCGAATAGCGGCGATAGGAATAATCGTCGCGGTTGTAAATCAGATACTTTCTAAATCGGGCAGGGAAGAGTATACAATGATCGTCACTCTTGCAGGGCTTGTGATTGTATTAATGATGATAATTCCCGATATAAACGAACTGTTCCGTTACATAAAGTCGGTGTTCGGCTTATGACGCTTAAAATACTGGCTCTTGCTGTTGTCTGTGCATGCGTTTATATGCTTTTGTCTCAGTCAAAACCGGAGTTTTCCGTAGTTATGCAGATTGCGGTTTTTGCTGTGCTTGCCATGTGGACCTACCCGTATATCGGGAAAATAATCGATATGATATATGCGTCGTCTTCAACTGCCGGGGTTGATTCTCAAATAATAAAGACGGCGCTGAAACTAACGGGAATTGCGGTAATAACGGGATTTGCTTCGGATATTCTCGAGGATGCGGGAGCCGTGTCTTCCGCGCAGAAGACGGCATTGGCGGCAAAAATAATAATGCTTGCTCTCGTTGTTCCGTATATAACAAAAACAATCGAATTTGTATGTTCGCTTGTTCGGAATTGAGGGAACGGGATGTTAAATGTGAACGGAAAATTAAAAGTAATCTGCGTAATAGTCTCTGTGCTTGCGGTATGCGTTTTTCTTTCTTTTTCTTCATCGGCTTCGAATAAAAACAAAGGTGAATCCGCTTTTTTCAATATGACGGAAACATTTGATGAATTAACAAGTGAAACGCTTGACGAGAACGGTATTTCAGATTTTAAAATGTCCGATTTGAAAGATGTTAGCTTTACACAAATGATGTCGTATACTGTCGATAAAATAAAAGATGAAATAGAAAAACCTGTAAAGACATTTACTTTAATTATGTGTATAACACTTTTATTTTCGCTGACAGACGTGTTTGATTCGCGCGGACTGTCATTCAGAGCGGATATGCTGTGTCCGGTTATATGCGTTTATTCTCTTTGCACCGCTATGTCGGAGTGTATTTCGTCGTTTGTACGATATGTGGGCAGTCTTAGCTCATTCTTGAAGGCGGTATGTCCGCTCGTGTGTACGATAGAGGCTGTGTCCGGACGCGGAGGAGGCGCTCTTGCTTATAAAATGGGAGTAACGGCAGCAAGCGAAATTTTGGCGTTTCTTTGTTCGGATGTTGTAAAGTATGCTGTTTTAATGTTTTTCGCTCTTAGTGCCTGCGGAGCTCTGAGTCCGTTTTTTAACTTAAGTTCGCTTACCGACTGCGTAATGAAAACGGTCTCGGCCGTGCTCGGAATTGTCGGATCCGTTTTTACCGGATTTTTAAGCATAAAAAATGTTTTCGGTTCTGTTTCCGATTCATTGGCTTTGAGAGGAATTAAGTTTGCTGCGGGGAATCTGGTTCCCATAGTCGGTTCGTACGTCAGCGACGGAATATCAGCGGTTCTTACCGGAGTTAAAACCGCACAGAGTACGGTAATTGTTTCGTGTGTCGTCGTGATGGCTTTGCTGTGTCTGCCCTTATTTGTGAGACTTTTGGCGTGGAGCGTGACTTTGAGACTTATCAAGGCGGTAAATCTGATGTTTAATTTTGAAATGAACGCCTCTATGTATGACGGTTTTATCAATTTTGTTAAATTGATGACGGCATTGTGTATTTTTTCGCTGTATATATGCTGTTCGTGTACTTTAATGCTGTGTGCGGGCGGTGTTAATGATATGTAAAACAAAACACTTTACATGTTTATATTCTGTAAAGTATAAAACTTGTCATAATGAGGGGTGACTGCGATGGAAAATATTATCGGCGGAATTTTGTCCGTATGCGTTTTCTCTGTAATCGGTTCTGTTGCTCTGTGGCTGAACGGTTCGGATAAAATGAAGAAAACGCTGAAACTTTGCCTTTCCGTTCTGACTTTGAGTCTGATTTTTTCTTTTATCGGAAATTTTGAGTTAGCGGAAGATTCAAATATAAACAGTAATTCGGGCTTTACTTTTTCCGACGAAGAAATTATTCAATCCGCCGGTAACGCGGTGATTTCAATCTGTAAAAACATTCTGCACGGTATTTGCGAAGACGAACCGGACATATATTATGATTCCGACGTTCTTGTTGTTAAAGTATCAGAAAAGGATAAAAATAAGACTGAACAGATAGAGCAGGTTTTAGGGAATATTGTGCTTTCGCAAGTACGTATTATTACGGAGTGAATGAATATGAATAAACAGAATTTAAAAGATAAAATCAAAAAAACTGCGGAAAAATTAAAAGAGGATAAAAAAACGGCGTTTATTCTCTTTTCGGCTGCGGTTTTGGTTTTAGTTATTGCCTTCGGCGGTATCGGTTCAAGCGACAGAAAAACCGTATCGGGAACTAAAAATCAAGCGGAAAATGCCGAAAAAACGGAGATTGAATGCATTGAGGATGTTCTCGGACAAAAAATAACCGCCCTTGTTTCAAATATAGACGGCGTCGGAAAGGTCAGTGTAAGCGTAAGTCTTCAGAGTACGGGAACTATTCACTATGCACAGGATATCAACGAAAAAAGAGAAAACGATTCTATTTTCAAAGACAGTGAATACATATATACCGAGGGTAATGCAGGTCAGCCGGACGGACTTATTGTGCGAATCGACGCGCCCGTAATACGCGGAGTTGCGGTTGTCTGCGACGGAGGTGAAAGCGCGGTCATAAAAAACGAGATCAAATCTCTGATCTCATCTCTTTATAACATAGGTTCGGACAGAATCTACGTGGGCAAATAAATTAAAGGAGCAGTGTTTTATGAGCAAAACTGTAAAGAAAAAGCAATTGATTCTCTCGGGAATCGTAATAGTTCTCGGAGCGGCGGTGCTTGCCAATTGGTATCTTACTTCCGGGCGTGAAAAAATCGTTCCCGCAGAGGGAGAGTCAAATATAAGCGCGGAGAACGTACATAATCTCGGCGACGCGCAGTATGTAAATGCAGGTAAAAATAAGGAGTATTTTGCCTCGGCAAGACTCTCCAGAAATGAAGCGTATGATAAATCCGTTGCTTCTCTCAAGGAGATTATAAGTGCGCCGTCGAGCGATAATGACGCCGTTGCGTCGGCTTCCGCTTCGCTGACAGATATTTCGGACAACAAGATAACCGAAAGTAATATCGAATCGCTCGTCAGCGCCAAAATCGGCGGAGAATGCGTATGCGTTGTAAACACGGACAGTGTTGAGGTTATCGTAGAGGACAGGTATCTTACGGATAATTCTGTTTTACAGATACGCGAAATCGTTCAGAATAATCTGAAAATATCCCCCGAAAACATAACAATTATCGGCGCTAAATAAAAAACTCTTGTATATTTTTTATTTTATGCTATAATATAAGAAAATTCGCAGGAATTGCTTATTTTAAAGCGTAAAGCAATGTCGTTTTAAGACTTCCGGCGAAAACCGGGGGTCTTAAAGTTTTATCGGAGGTACTCAATGAAAAAAAGACAGGAATCAAGAGAACAGGCGTTTATCATCGTTTTTGAAAAACAGTTCAATCCCGACAGCACCGTGGATGAGCTGTGCAAGACGGCAAAAGAGGCGGGACTGTTTGAATATGATTCGTACGTGTCCGCGCTCGCCGGACGTACGTTTGATTCTCTTGAGGAAATAGATTCAACTATCAGCCGTTATCTTGCAAGCGGATGGAAAATAACGAGACTTTCAAAAGTTGTTCTCGCTTTGCTGAGACTTGCCGTGTGTGAGATTCTTTATTTTGACTCTGTACCGTATGCGGTTTCTATAAATGAAGCCGTGGAACTGGCAAAAAAATACGCCGCCGAGCAGGATCCCGCATTCGTAAATGCCGTTTTGGGCTCTGCGGTGAAGAATTTAGACTTCGGGGAGACGGGAGCTGTTTGTGAAAACGAGACAGCCGAGCCTGAACATGAAGTTGAATCTGAAGTCCAAAATGCCGATAATACCGGCGAAACTGCCGTTGCCTATTGATTTATGATGAAAACTTATCTCGGTATTGACACGAGCAACTATACAACCTCATGTGCCGTATATAAAGAGGGCGAGGGAATAGTCGTTTCAAAAAAACAGCTTCTTCCCGTAGCCGAAAATGCAAAAGGGCTAAGGCAGTCGGACGCGGTTTTTCACCATAGCAGAAATCTGCCCGGAATGCTTGAATGCGTTTTGTCTGAATGTGATTCGCCGTGTGCCGTTTCGGCTTCGTACGCACCGAGAGATTCTCTAGATTCGTACATGCCTTGTTTTACGGTCGGAAACGGTTATTCCAAGGTTATTTCTTCCGCTTTGAATATTCCGCGTTATGAATTTTCCCATCAGGCGGGACATATCGCGGCGGCGGTTTATTCGGCCGGTAAATCCGAACTTATAGGTTCCCGGTTCATAGCATTTCATTTTTCCGGCGGAACTACTGACGCACTGTTTGTCGAATACGATGAGGACAGGATTTTTAATATTCACAATGTTTTTACTTCCCTTGATTTAAAAGCCGGACAGGCTGCGGACAGGGTCGGAGTTATGCTCGGTATCAGATTTCCCGCGGGTGCACAACTCGAAAAACTGGCAAAACAGAGCGAAAAAAAATATAACGTAAAACTGTTTTTCAGAGAAGGAAACGTAAGTCTTTCCGGTATAGAAAATAAGTGCAGAGACATGTTCATAAAAGGTGAGAACAAATGCGACATTGCAAGGTACTGTATTGATTCCCTGCGGTGCTGTGCTTACCAAATGTGCGTAAACATGCGTGAAAAATTCGGTAATGTTCCGGTTTTGTATGCCGGAGGGGTTATGTCGGATTCCATTATCAGGGAGGATATTCTCTCGAGAGTTGATAATTGTTATTTTGCCGAACCCGGTTTTTCCGCAGATAATGCCGCCGGAACTGCTTACCTTGCGTATATTAAGGAGAATTTATGATACAGACGGCTCCGCTGAGCGTTTCTCAGATAAATTTTTATATAAAGAATCTTTTCGATGCCGATTCGAGGCTTTTTAATGTTCTTATTGCCGGGGAAATATCGAATTTTACGAATCACTACCGTTCGGGACATTTCTATTTCACTCTTAAGGATGATTCGAGCACTATAAAGGCGGTTATGTTTGCCCGTTCGGCACAGCGTGTACGTTTTGTCCCTGAGGACGGCATGCGCGTCGTCTGCAAGGGACGGGTCGGCGTTTTTGAACGCGACGGAATATATCAGCTTTATGTCGACGATATGCAGCCCGAGGGGGCGGGTGCACTTGCTCTTGCTTTTGAACAGCTGAAAAAGAAACTCAGCTCCGAAGGGCTTTTTGATGAAACTCGAAAAAAGCCTGTTCCGCGTTTTCCTAAAAACGTCGGAGTCATAACCTCCGATACCGGCGCCGCCGTCAGGGATATTTGCAATGTGCTGACAAGGAGATATCCGCTGTGCACTGTAAAAATATATCCCGTAAACGTTCAGGGCGCGTCATGTGCTTCGGATAATATCAAAGCTATTCAGTATTTTAATAAAAATAAATGTGCCGACGTCATAATTCTCGGAAGAGGCGGAGGCAGTATAGAGGATTTGTGGGGGTATAACGAAGAAAAGCTCGTCAGGGCTGTCGCGGAAAGTGAAATTCCCGTTATTACGGGGATAGGTCACGAAACTGATTTTACCCTGTGCGATTTTGCCGCCGATTTGAGAGCGCCGACACCTTCCGCAGCTGCGGAATTGGCAAGCGAAGACGCTGACAGTCTGAAGTATGCGGTTTTTAATTTAAGGAACAGAGCGGATTCGGCGTTTTTGGGAGTTTATTCGTTAAAAAAACAGTCGCTTGATTCGGCTGTCAGAATTTTACGCGCATATTCTCCGCAGAATGTCTACGCGGGAATGAAAGAAGCATTTGATAATAAAATAAAGCGCTTAAACGATTCCGTTTCTGTTTATATGTTCGAAAAAGAACGCAGACTTGACTCTGTTATGAATAAGCTGTATGCGCTCAATCCCCTTAACTCGCTCAAAAAAGGATTTTTCCCCGTTTATTCGGGCGATAAACGTGTTATGAGCGCCTCGGCTGTCAATGCCGGAGATGAATTGAAAATAATGACTTTTGACGGAACGATAATGTGCCGTGCGGAAAAAATATCATATAATGCGGTGATTACAGATGAAAAAAATGACTTATGAGGAAGCGTTTGCTTCTCTTGAAGAACTTGTTTCTAAACTTGAAAAAGGCGATATGACTCTTGACGAAACGACAAAAATTTATGCGGAGGCGGTAAAACTTGCCGATTTCTGCTCACAGTCTCTCGAAAAATCAAGAATTAAAATAGAGAAAATCACACAGTCTCAAAAGGAGGATGCGGACAATGAGTAAAACAGAAGAATACGTCAAACTTATTGATGATAATATAGAAGATTTTATTCCCGTTTCGGATGAAAAATACTCGCGTCTTACCGACGCTATGAAATATGCATGCACAGACGGGGGAAAGAGAGTCAGACCTCTGCTGTGTCTTGAGTTTGCAAACATATGCGCCGCCGACGTTAAAGACGCGCTTCCGTTTGCAATGGGTGTTGAAATGATTCACTCATATTCGCTTGTGCATGACGATCTGCCGTGTATGGACAACGACGATATGCGCAGGGGAAAACCGTCGACTCATAAAAAATTCGGTGAAGGGTTGGGACTGCTTGCGGGCGACGCTCTTTTGACCCACGCATTTTCGGCGATACTTGCCGCCGTCTGTTCCGACGATAAAAAAGTAAGAGCTGTAAGCTATCTTTCCGAAAACGCGGGAGTAAACGGTATGATAGGCGGTCAGGTTATCGATACCGAAACAGAGGGCACAAAAATTGACGCCGAAACGCTGTTTCTTATGGATAAACTTAAAACCTCGGCGCTTATAAAATGCGCATGCGTTCTCGGGTGTATTTTCGGCGGACGGTATGACTATATTCCGTATGCGGAAGCCTTTGCTGAAAATCTCGGCATTGCTTTTCAGATAGTCGACGACCTTCTTGATTTTGCAGAGGGCGAGGATAACAGCGATATTGTTAATAACAAAGCGACTTACGTTTCCCTTTTCGGTGTCGATAAGGCAAGAATGCTTGCCGACGAGTATACCGAAAAAGCCCTTAAAGCGCTTGATAAAATAGATTCCGATACCTCGTATCTCAGTGTATTTGCATTAAAACTGCTTAAAAGAACGGTATAACGGAGTAACGATTAATGGATGAGCATATTCTAGACAGTATAAAAAAACCGTCGGATGTAAAGAAACTTGATTCAGAGCAGACGGACAGGCTGTGCGTGGAAATCAGAAATATACTTATCGATACCGTTTCTCAGACGGGCGGACACCTTGCTTCAAACCTCGGCGTTGTTGAACTGACCGTAGCTCTTCACAAGGCGTTCAATTCCCCGTATGATAAAATAATCTGGGATGTCGGTCATCAGGTTTACGTTCATAAACTTCTTACAGGGCGTCAGGACAGATTCTCCACTCTCAGACAGCCCGGCGGACTTTCCGGTTTTTCCGATCCGAGCGAGAGCGAGCACGACATTTTTTACAGCGGACATTCGAGTACGTCGCTTTCAGCGGCATACGGTATTGCACAGGCGAATAAACTTAAGAATAATAAAAACTACACGATAGCCGTCATCGGCGACGGAGCTTTTACCGGCGGAATGGTATACGAAGCTCTTAACAATGCGGGCAGGACGAGATCCCGCCTGATTGTCGTACTGAACGATAACGATATGTCGATATCGAAAAACGTAGGCGCTTTTGCTTCGCACCTTGCCGTAATAAAAGCAAGACCGTCGTATTTCAGAATGAAGGCAAAGACGGAGAGCGCGCTTAATAAGATTCCGTTGATAGGCGTAAAACTGTCAAATTTACTTTTCAATATAAAAACAAGACTTAAATCCCTGTTCTATAAGAGCAGCACAATGTTTGAAGAACTCGGATTCAGATATATAGGTCCGCTTGACGGACATAACGTAGATGTTCTGACCGACGCATTTGAGGCGGCTAAAACAGCCGACTATCCCATGCTTATACATATAAAAACCAAAAAGGGCAAGGGATACGAATTTGCCGAGCAGGCTCCGAGTAAATTTCACGGTATAGGACATTTTGATATAGTTTCGGGCGAGTTTAAATGCAGTGCGGACACGTTTTCATCCGAATTCGGCGCTTCGCTGTGCTCATTCGCCGATAATGATAAACGTATTTGCGCGGTCACGGCGGCTATGGGAATAGGTACGGGACTTGACTGCTTTGCGGAAAAATATCCTCAGCGATTTTTTGACGTAGGTATTGCAGAGGAACATGCCGTTACGTTTTCCGCCGGACTTTCACGCGGAGGCATGGTGCCGGTTTTTGCGGTATACTCGGCGTTTTTGCAGAGGACATACGATCAGGTTGTACACGATGCGGCTTTGCAGGGGCTCAAACTTGTACTGGCAATCGACCGTGCGGGATTTGTCGACGGCGACGGTCCTACCCACCACGGACTGCTGGATGTGCCTATGCTTAATACAATTCCCGGGGTTACGATTTTTTCTCCGTCTACTTATAAAGGCATGAGAAACGCTCTGTTCCGCGCACTCTATCATACTGACGGAGTTGTTGCGGTCCGATATCCTAAGGGAGAGGAATGTATAATTCCGCCCGAATACGAACCGGGCGACGGCAATTTTGACGAATTCGGAGAAAAAGACGCCGATACGGCAATCATTACTTACGGGCGTATTTTCGCCGAATGTGCGTATGCGTGCGAGAAATTAAGACCCCGCATGAAGATTAAACTTATAAAGCTTAACAGAATCAAGCCCATAGATTCAGAAGCCGTTACAGCGGTTTTAAACTGTTCAAACATATTCTTTTACGAAGAGGGTGAACTGAGCGGCGGTATCGGCGAGAGCTTTAATTATCTTCTTTGTGAAAACGGATATAAAGGTGATTACAAAATCCGCGCCGTCGAAGACAGGTATGTCAGTCACTCTACGGCAAAAATTTTGCTGAAAGAATTCGGATTCGACAGAGACAGTATTGTTAAAGAAATTACAGAGGTAACGGAAAATGTCCGATAAAATAAGACTTGACCAGCGGATAGTTCAGCTCGGTTTGCTTGAAAGCCGGGAAAAAGCCAAAGCCATGATTATGGCGGGCCAGGTTTACGTAAACGGTCAAAAGGAGCTTAAGGCGGGAACCAACGTAAAGCCTGATGACAGCATAGAGGTCAGAGGTTCAATGGAGTTTGTCAGCAGGGGCGGATATAAGCTTAAAAAAGCATTGTCAGTCTTTCCGATAACTCTTAAAGATAAAATTTGTATGGATATAGGAGCGTCTACGGGCGGGTTTTCCGACTGTATGCTTCAGAACGGAGCGAAAAAGGTGTACTGCGTGGACGTCGGCTACGGTCAGCTCGCATGGAAGATACGAAGCGATTCGAGGGTTGTAAATCTCGAGAGAACGAATATTAGATATGTAACGGACGAGCAGGTTCCCGATAAAATAGATTTTGCTTCGGTTGACGTTTCGTTTATTTCTCTTGAACTTGTTCTGCCTGTGGCGTATAATTTACTTTCGGACGACGGAGAAACGGTCTGTCTTATAAAACCGCAGTTTGAAGCGGGACGCGAAAATGTCGGTAAAAAGGGCGTTGTCCGCGACATAAACGTTCATAAGGACGTTATAAATAAGATTTATCTTTTTGCAAAACAGCTCGGTTTTGCCGTATGCGGACTTGATTTTTCTCCGATAAAAGGTCCCGAGGGTAATATTGAATATCTTATATACTTAAAGAAACAGGGAACTGATGAGGACATTGATATCGATTTTACTGTTTTACAGTCTCATAAGGTTTTAAACGGCGGTGAGGATTAATGAAGGCGGTTATTATTCCGAATCTTACGAGAGCTAACTGTTACTCTATTACGAAAGAAGTATGCATGCAGCTTGATAAATCCGGGATTGAGTATTATTTCGATGATTCGTATGCGCAGAAACTCGAATTTGTGAATAAAAGCAGATTTTTAAATATCGACTCCGTTCTGCCCAAATCGGATTTGGTAATATCCGTAGGCGGAGACGGAAGTATTCTCAACGCGTCAAAAAAAGCGGTAAAATACGATGTGCCTGTTCTCGGCGTTAACGCGGGAAATCTCGCGTATCTGATGGGAATTGAAAATGACGAACTTTTTTTGCTTGACAGATTGACCGGCAAAGATTACACTGTTGAAGAGCGTATTATGCTTGACGTTAAAACGTATATGGGGGATAATCTGATTTTTTCGTCGGAATGCTTAAACGATGCGGTGTTTGCCCGCGGAATGAGATTGCAGCTTACGGAATTAAGCCTGTTCTGCGACGGCAAGCATGTAAACGACTATAAAACGGACGGTATTATCATTTCAACCCCGACAGGTTCCACCGCGTATAATCTTTCCGCGGGCGGCCCCGTGGCTCAGCCGGATGTTGAGCTTATAATGATGACGCCGATATGTCCGCATTCGCTTACGGCGAGGACAATTTTGTTCAACGTCAATTCTACCCTTACCGTTATTAAGCCGGAGGATTCAAAACGTGAACTCTTGCTTTCGTGCGACGGTGATGAGGCGTTCAATCTCCCGTCGGGCAGCCGTACGATTGTCGCCGGTTCAGAAAAAAAAGCCAGATTTATAAAGATAAAAGACGATTCGTTTACCGATATATTAAATGCAAAATTAAACGATCAGAGTAAATATAACCGAAAGGACATACTGTGATGAAAAAAGAGAGACATTCCATGATATTACAGCTGATAGATCAGTATAATATCAGCAATCAGGAGGAACTGCGCGACAAACTTCTGTCGTGCGGGATAGACGTTACTCAGGCGACTGTGTCGCGCGATATTAAGGAACTTCGCCTTATTAAACAGCCGGCTTCGGGCGGTGAATATAAGTATTCGCTTGCTGTGTCGACCGATGAAAAGTATGTGAAGTATCACGCTATATTCTTTGAAACCGTTACGAATGTCGATACGGCTCTTAATATCTGCGTTGTAAAATGCCATATCGGAACTGCCATGGCGGCATGCGCGGCTATCGACGCGCTCAATATACCCGACATTGTCGGAACTCTTGCCGGCGACGATACGATATTTATTGCATGCCGTACGGAAAACGCGGCATCGGCAGTAAAGGACGAGCTTCTTTCATTATTAAAGTCATAAGGAATAATATATATGCTTTCAAATCTTGTAATAGAAAACATTGCAATAATTGAATATGCATCAATAGATTTTACCGACGGATTTAATTGTCTGACGGGAGAGACGGGCGCGGGAAAATCGATTATTATTGATTCGATAAATGCCGTGCTCGGGGAGAAAACGTCGCGTGAGCTTATCAGAACGGGGGAGAGTTCTGCGCGCGTTTCGGCTTTGTTTACGGATATTACTCCTGCTTCCTGCATCGCTCTCGACGAGGCTGGCATAGCTTGTGAGGACGGATGTGTCAGAATAGTAAGGACTCTTCAGCGCGACGGTCGAAACATTTGTAAGATAAATTCGGTCGGTGTATCTGTTTCGACGCTTAAAAAAATCGGAATAACGCTTATCAATATTCACGGTCAGTCGGATTCTCAGCAGCTAATGCAGACGCAGTTTCACATTTCGTTTATCGATGCACTGGCTTCGGATTCTTTGCTTATAAAGGATTATTATTCTTCATACAGAAAACTTTTTGAAATAAAAGGCGAAATTAAAAAGCTGACCATGGACGAGAGCGAAAAAGCAAGACGCATTGATCTTCTGAAATATCAGACGGATGAAATTGAAAAAGCTCATATTGAAGAGGGGGAAACCCAAATCCTGAGCGAGAGAAAAAATGTAATTAATAATTATAAGAGTATTACGGACGCTCTTGTCAGGGCAAGGAATGCTCTGTCCGGCGACGGGGAGTTTTCGGGGGCGTGCGGTATGCTGTTTGATGCTTCGTCAGCAGTTTCCGAGGCAGCCTCATTGTCGCGTGAGTTTGAAAAAACAGCAGTAGCTCTTAATGATATCGCCTATTCCGCCGAGGATTTATCTTCCGAGATTAATTCTTTCATAGAGTCGTCATCTTTTGATATGGGAGAACTTCAGGAGATAGAGGACAGGCTCGATGTTCTGTTTACGCTTAAAAAGAAGTACGGTCCCGAAGAAAGCGACGTTATCGAATTTTACGAAAACGCAAAAAAAGAACTTGAGAGTATAGAACTTTCCGATTCTAAGATAGAAGAGCTTAAAAACGAATACGAACGCTGTTATGAACTGACGGTGCAAAAAGCCGAAAAACTTTCTAAAGTCAGAATGAAAACGGCGCGCGAATTTGAAAAAAAAGTAAAATCCGAACTGGAAACTCTCGATATGCCGTCGGTTGTTTTTAAAGTCAGACGCGAACTTTGTCCGTTTACTCCGACGGGTATAGATAATATAGAATTTTTAATTTCTCCCAATGCGGGCGAAGAGCCTAAGCCTCTTGCAAAAACCGCGTCCGGAGGAGAGTTGTCGAGAATAATGCTTGCGATAAAAAGCGCGCTTGCGGAAAAAGATGATATTTCCACGCTGATATTTGACGAAATAGATACGGGCGTCAGCGGACATGCCGCCGGCATGATAGCGAAAAAACTCTATTCTCTGTCGAGAATTCATCAGGTTTTATGCATAACTCATCTGCCTGTAATCGCATCTTTTGCCGATTCTCATTTTGAAATATCAAAATCAACCGAAAATAATAAAACGTTTACGCGCGTAACGGCTCTTGATTTTAACGGACGAAAACGCGCTATTGCCAGAATAATAGGCGGAGAATCCGACGATAAGATTCAGTTGTCCTCCGCACAGCATATGCTTACGGAAGCACGGAAATATAAGGAGGCAGGCAGATGAAAATAGGCGTTTGTGCAGGTACGGACGTAAGAAATCCCGGGCTTATAAAAAAAGCCGGATTTGATTATATGGAGACAGGATTTAATTCTATAGCCTTAATGCCGGACGGTGATTTTTTCAGGTTTTATTCCGCACTTGCCAAGAGCGGAATAAAATGCGAAACGGCAAACTGCTTTTTGCCCGGAGAATTAAACGTTACCGGTAAAAACGTAGATTATGACGCACTTTATAAGTTTATAGAAAAGGGCTTTGAGCGGTGCAAGAAGCTCGGAACTGAAATTGTCGTATTCGGTTCCGGCAGAGCAAGAGACGTAAAGGACGGTTATTCATTAAGAGAATGCTGTTTGCAGACGGTTCATTTTCTTAAAGATACAGTTGCCGGACTTTGCGATGAATACGATATTGATTTAGCTATCGAACCGTTGTGCAGACAGGAAACCCAAGTAATCAACACTGTAAAGGAAGCGTGTATTATCGCGTCAATGACGGGAAGCGAACGTATTCGTGTTCTTGCTGATATATACCACATGCTTGAGTCGGGCGATGATTATGCAAATATTCTTGATGTCGGAAACGATTTGATTCACGCGCATATATCATATCCGTTTTCATCCGGAGAGCATAAAAGAGTTTATCCGAATGAAAAATATAATTTTGATTATTCGGAATTTATTGATAATCTTAAAAAAGCCGGATGTTCCCGCGTGTCTATAGAGGGATCAACGGACGATTTCGAAAATGATTTAATCTCATCTTATGAGGTTATGAAAAAATTCAGATAATATATTTTGGAGGATATAAAAATGCAGATTTACGAGGAACTAAAGGCGAGAGGGCTTATCGCTCAGGTTACCAACGAGGAAGAAATACGCGAAATGGTCAACGCCGGTAAAGCAACGTTCTATATAGGATTCGACTGTACGGCAGACAGCCTTACCGCCGGTCATTTCATGGCTTTAACTCTCATGAAGCGCTTGCAAATGGCGGGAAACAAGCCCATCGCCCTTATCGGCGGAGGAACGACCATGATAGGCGACCCCTCGGGCAGAAGCGATATGAGAAAAATGCTTACGAGAGCGGACATAGACCATAATGCAGAGTGCTTCAGAAAGCAGATGGAGAAATTTATTGAATTTGGCGAGGGTAAGGCTCAGATGGTCAATAATGCCGACTGGCTCCTTAATCTTAACTACGTTGAATTGTTAAGAGAGGTCGGAACATGCTTCTCGGTCAACAATATGTTAAGAGCCGAGTGTTATAAGCAGAGAATGGAAAAGGGACTTTCATTCTTTGAGTTTAACTACATGATA
>DJEG01000113.1:0-1196 GCA_002431305.1 Ruminococcaceae bacterium UBA5904
CGCAGTTAAACGCTGTCATACGCCGTAATGCTTGTAAAGTTTTAGGTGGTACAGAGTACTGGTTTGCCGGTATTTATTACTTTCCGAAAAAATCGGCAAGTTTGTTCAGTGAAGGGTGAAGGGTGAAGGAGTAAAAATCGGCAAATCTTCAACAAGATTTGCCAATTTTGGTGGAGATGAGGGGAGTCGAACCCCTGTCCGAAAACCCATCCTCCCGGCTTTCTACGAGCGTAGCCGATATACTGTTTTCTCCCCTTGCGTGAGCCTGTCGGCAGGCTTACGTTCGGGCAGTTTCGTTATGCATGACAGATTACGAAACGCTGTGTCTGTTCACGTTCACCGCTGAATGACGCTCCCGTCCGAGCCGCGGTACTCCCGGGGGGAACGGCGGCTGCAATTAAGCAGCTGCTAAAACTGTGTTATTGTTGTCGTTTATTATTTAAACGTTGTGGATTTTAAAGAGAGCCCACTTCTCTGCCCGCTTACCGAAATTCCGGATCCCCGTCGAAATCCTTTCATCCCCGTATTTTCGGCGCACAGTCAACGCCGTATATCATATATTATTTACCTGTACGGTAAATAATAATCAGATGTTTTTCTCGCCCCTGACCGCGCGTTCAATGCTTCTTGCCGCCGATTTTTTCGCGGCGTCCTCGCGCTTGTCGTAGAGCTTTTTACCTTTGCAAAGCCCCAGCTGAACTTTGGCCTTGCCCTTTTTGAAATACACCGACAACGGAATTATCGCATATCCCTGCTGTTTTGTCAATCCGTAAAGCTTATTTATTTCTTTTTTATGCATAAGAAGTTTTTTCGGACGCATAGGGTCGCGGTTGAAAATATTGCCGTGTTCGTAAGGCGAAATGTGCATGCCGTTTGCAAATATTTCGCCGTCGTCTATACTGCACCACGAATCCTTTAAATTGAGCTTGCCCTGACGGACGGATTTTACTTCCGTGCCGAAAAGCTCGATTCCCGCCTCGTACGATTCGATTACGAAATAGTCGTGGTACGCTTTTTTATTCTGCGCGACGGCGCGCGATTCATTTTCAGCCATACAAGCCCTCCTTCGGAGTGATAATTTACCGCAATGTGAATTATTACGGTGAATAGTAAACAGCGAAGAGTGAAGAACGTCGGTGCAAATCCTTACGGATTTGTCATTGTAAGATTATAACAATCAACGTTTTCGAAGAAAA
>DJEG01000113.1:1234-4589 GCA_002431305.1 Ruminococcaceae bacterium UBA5904
TCGAAGAAAACGAAACCGATTCTCTTCTCTCTTCTCTCTTCTCTGAAAACAATTCATCCGTGAATTGTTTTTTTACATGCTTTCCGGCGCGTCGACCTTGAGAAGCGAAAGGATATTCGCCATTACGTCCTTTGTACACTTGCACAAGAACAGTCTCGCCGTGCGGAGGTTCTCGTCCTCCACGTCACATCTGCAAGCGTTATAGAATTTATGGAAAAGAGTCGCAAGCTCTATCGCGTATCTCGTGATTCTCGACGGGTCGAGAGCCTTTGCGGCGCTCTCAATTTCGCCGGTAAGAGACGCTATATGGCGTATAAGCTCTTTTTCCTCGTCCGAAGTGAGAAGTTCAGCCTGTTCCTCTGTGCATCCGTCGAATTTAACGCCCTTAGCGTCCATTTTTCTGAATATGGAGCAAATACGCGCGTGGGCGTACTGGCAGTAATAAACGGGGTTCGAGGACGATTCCTCAACCGCGAGGTCGAGGTCGAAATCACAGTGCGTGTTGGCTTCTCTCATATTAAAGAAGAAACGCGCCGCGTCGATGGGAACCTCCTCAAGAAGCGTTACGAGCGTAATTGCCTTACCGCTTCTCTTCGAGGCTTTGATAACCTCGCCGTCCTTGACAAGACGAACCATCTGCATGAGAACGACTTTAAGCCTGTCCGGATCAACCCCGAGAGCCTGCAATGCAGCCTTTAATCTCGGGACGTAACCGTGGTGATCCGCGCCGAGAATATCGACCGCCATGTCGAAATTACGTATACAGAGTTTATTGTAATGATACGCGATATCGGGGACGATATAAGTTAAAAATCCGTTTGAACGCACGAGAACAAAATCCTTGTCGCATCCGAACTGCTCGGCTTTGAACCAAACCGCGCCGTCTTTTTCGTAAGTATAGCCTTTTTCGGTCAGAAGCTTTACGACGTTTCTTGCCGCGCCCGATTCGTGGAGCGTGCTTTCCTTAAACCACGTGTCGTATTTGATTTTGTATTTAAGAAGATCTCTTTCAAGTCCTGCGATATTGAGCGGAAGCGCGTAGTCGACAAGAGCCTTTTTGCGTTCCTCGTCGGAAACGTTCATGTACTTATCGCCGTGAATCTCGGCAAAAGCCTTCGCGTGGTCGATAATGTCCTGTCCGTGGTATGAATCCTCGGGCATTTCGACGCCGTCTTTGTATAACTGCTGATATCTCAAATCAAGCGACAGTCCGAATTTTTCAATCTGATTTCCGCCGTCGTTTATATAGAATTCGCGTTCGGTGTGATATCCCGCCCATGTAAGAACCTCGGCAAGGCAGTCGCCCATCGCTCCGCCTCTTGCGTTGCCGACGTGCATGGGACCTGTCGGGTTTGCCGAAACGAATTCGACGAGAGCTTTTTTGCCCTTGCCCATTTCGGAATGACCGTACATTCTGCCCTTTTCGTTCTCATCCATGAGAATGTCGGCGTAATATTTCGGGCTTAATTTAAAATTTATAAATCCGTTTACGTTCTCTATCGAATTAAAATATGTGTTTTCGAGTTCCGCGTTATCGACGAGCGCGGCGGCAATTTTAACGGGAGCCGTTCTGAATACTCTCGCGGAAGCCATGGCGGCGTTTGCCGCGTAGTCTCCGTGCGTTCTGTCCGCAGGAATTTCGACCTTGAATTCGGGGAGTTCGCCCTCGCCGAGAGCGCCCGATTCTCTCGCTTTTTTCGCGGCGTTTTTAATTATTTCCGTAATCTGTTCTTCCGCTTTTTTTACTATATAACTCAATTTATTTCATCCTTTCCGCCGTCGGCGGTAACAATTATTGTCATTTCATTTTCGGCGGCGTAATCGCCGTAGTAATCTATCGTATATTTTAATTTTAATTCTCCGCTGCCGTTTTTGACGGTGTTTTTTACCTGTTTGCCGTAAATTCCTATCAGAAATTCGCCGTACGGCGTCGTATAAAAACAGCTTTGACGTTTTCCGCGTTCTATAATCAATTCCGACGAATACGCACCGCTTCTTATAACGGAAACGTTCTCGCCGTTCTTGACTCTTATCGTCGTGTGACACGTATTTTCCTCGTCGAATCTTTCATCGTAGCATATCATATACGTGTCCGTATGACCGTAAATGACGTAACCCCTCGTCGTAATCTCCACGCTCTCCGCGCCGTCCGGCGTGGTCTGTTTGTCCGTTACTACAATTAACGCTTCGGTTTTCATGCTTCGCGTTCGATTGCCAGATTGAGAAGTCTGTCGATAAGGTCGGGGTATTTTATACCGCACTCGTCAAAGAGCTTCGGGTACATGCTTATCGGCGTAAATCCGGGCAGAGTGTTTATCTCGTTGAATTTAACCTTGCCGTCGGACTGAACGAAAAAGTCGACCCGCGAGAGTCCCGAGCAGTTAAGCGATTTGAATATTTTAACGGCGAGAGAGCGGATTTCCTCGCTCGTTTTCTCCTCGAGAGGGGCGGGAATGAGGAGAACTGAACTGCCGTTTTTGTATTTCGCGTCGTAATCGTAGAATTCGTTTGCGGGTTTTATCTCGCCGACAACGGAAGCGGCGGGGTCGCTGTTGCCGAGAACCGCGCACTCGACCTCTCTGCCGACGATACATTCCTCGACGACGATTTTTTTGTCGTATTTAAACGCATCTTTAATCGCGTTTTCAAGCTCTTTTTTATCCGAAGCCTTTGAGACTCCGACGGACGAACCCGTGTTTGCGGGCTTTACGAATACGGGACAGCCGAGCTTTTCAAAACATTCGTCCGAAAAGGCGGAGCCTTTGTCCGCATATTCGAATTTATCGATTTTAAGCCACTTCGCCTGCGGAACGTTCTCATAGTCGGCAAGAGCGTTCGTAAACGCCTTATCCATGCACACCGCGCCGGCTAAATTGTCGCAGCCGACAAACGGAATCCCGGCAAGAGTCAGCAGCGCCGCAACCGTGCCGTCCTCGCCGTTTCTGCCGTGCAGAACGGGAAAGCATACGTCGACGTTTATGATTCTGCCGTCCTCGACGATAACCTGTTTTGAATTATAATCAATGTTTATATAAGCCTTCAGCGAACCGGTAAACCAGCCGTCCGACTCGATTTTATCGGTATCGCCCTCGAACAGACGCCATTTGCCGTCCTTTGTAATGCCGAGGGTTACAATATTATATTTTTCGCGCGGAATGTTTCTGATAACCGAAGAAGCCGAAAGAAGCGAGACTTCATATTCGCTCGATTTTCCGCCGAAAAGAACAAGAACCGTTTTCATATGTAATTCCTCCCGGGCATATAAGCCCATGTTCCATATATATTATCATATAATGAACGATAACACAAGAAGAAAACAATAATTTATTTTTAAACATAAACATTCTTTATGTAG
>DJEG01000113.1:4681-12705 GCA_002431305.1 Ruminococcaceae bacterium UBA5904
AATAAATTTGCGTCAGCAATATGAAATTTTCG
Source organism: Ruminococcaceae bacterium UBA5904 (assembly GCA_002431305.1). Lineage (GTDB taxonomy): Bacteria > Bacillota > Clostridia > Oscillospirales > Acutalibacteraceae > CALACW01. The sequence continues at coordinate 4,714 of DJEG01000113.1, forward strand.
GGTTTCCGTCGGCAAAATCATATTTGTAATTTTTTGCCTTTACCCCGGGAAGACAATGTCTTCCCCTACGTCTCAATCCGAATTTTTACTTTCCCTTGGTTTGATTCTCATCTTTATAAAAAAAATCTTTGACAAACCGTTCCGTATATGATATTATAAATACGCTAATGCCCTAGCCTCGGATATGGGAGACAGGCTTTTTAATGAAAAGCGGTTTCACCCGCCCTGTCTGGGACTTGCGGTTATGCAAATATTTTATGAGGTGAAAAAAATGACTCAGGCAGAGAAACAGGCAATTATGGCAGAGTATGCCACTCACGAAGGCGACACCGGTTCGCCCGAGGTACAGATCGCTGTTCTTACCAAGAGAATAGCCGACCTTACCGAGCATCTCAAGACCAATCAGAAGGACCATCATTCAAGACGCGGACTTCACAAGATGGTTGGTCACAGAAGAAACCTTCTTGCATATCTTCAGAAGACCGATATCGAAAGATACCGTTCTATCGTTGCAAGACTCGGACTTCGTAAATAATTGTCAACACGGGCGGCGCGCTTTTCGGTTCGCCGCCCTGAAATCAATTTAATGAGGAGCTTTCGCCGGAAAATGTTTAATGTATAATGTACAATTCAGAGTCCGTTGTCACGGCGGGCTGTGAATTGTACATTGACGGAAAATATCCGTGCGGAGTCTCCCGGATTCGAATTTAAGAAAAGGAGACAAAACAATGTTTGAAGACTTCAGAGTATTCAAAACCGAGCTTGCCGGCAGACCTCTCGTTGTAGAGACCGGCAAAATGGCTCAGCTTGCCGGCGGTTCTTGCCTTATCCGCTACGGCGAGACGGAGGTTCTTTGCACCGCCACCATGTCGGACAAGCCCAGAGAGGGCGTAGATTTCTTCCCCATGTCAATCGACTTTGAGGAAAAGCTCTATTCCGTAGGTAAAATCCCCGGCTCATTTCAGAGACGCGAGGGTAAGGCGAGCGAAAAGGCGGTTCTTGCCGCGAGAGTTATCGACAGACCTATCCGTCCTCTCTTTCCCAAGGATATGAGAAACGACGTAGGCATCGTAGCTACCGTTATGTCGGTAGACCCCGACTGTCTGCCCGAAATTACGGCTATGATAGGCGTTTCAATCGCGCTTTCCATTTCCCCGATTCCGTGGGCGGGTCCCATCTCGGGCGTTTCGGTAGGACTTGTTGACGGTGAGTACGTCATCAACCCCACCGCAGAACAGAGAGACAGAAGCGAAATGGCAGTCACCGTAGCTTCGACCGACGAACTTATCGCAATGATCGAGGCGGGCGCAAACGAAATTGACAACGAGACAATGTTCAACGGCATTATGTTTGCTCATAAGGAGAATCAGAAGATTGTTGAATTCATAAAGGGTATTCAGGCTGAAATCGGCAAGAAGAAAGTCGAATTCGTATCGAACGACCCCTCTCACGAGCTTTTCGAGGCTGTTAAGGAATTCGCAATCGACGACGTTAAGGCAGCTCTTGACACCGACGACAAGAGAGTCAGAGACGAGAGACTTCTCCCCATTTACGAGAGAGTTCATGCGGAGTTTGATGAGAAATTCCCCGAGGAAGCGGAGAAAATCGACGACTGCATGTATAAATTACAGAAATTTATTGTTCGCCGCTGGCTTCTCGACGAGGGCAAGCGTGTAGACGGCAGAGGTCTTGACGATATGAGACCGCTCAACGCTCAGATCGACCTTCTTTCGAGAGTTCACGGCTCGGGTATGTTCACCAGAGGTCAGACCCAGGTTCTCACCATTGCAACGCTCGGCGCTGCGCGCGACGCTCAGATGCTCGACGGTATCGACGACGAGGACACAAAGAGATATATTCATCACTACAACTTCCCCTCATATTCGGTCGGCGAGACAAAGCCCTCGAGAGGTCCCGGCAGACGAGAAATCGGTCACGGCGCACTTGCCGAAAGAGCGCTTCTCCCCGTTATCCCCTCCGTTGAGGAGTTCCCCTACACTATAAGACTTGTTTCCGAGGTTCTCTCCTCGAACGGTTCGACTTCACAGGCTTCCATCTGCGGATCTACGCTTGCTCTTATGGCTGCCGGCGTTCCGATTAAGGCTCCCGTAGCCGGTATTTCCTGCGGTCTCGTAACCGAGGGCGACCGCTTCATCACCATGGTTGATATCCAGGGGCTTGAGGATTTCTTCGGCGACATGGACTTCAAGGTAGGCGGAACGAAGAAAGGTATCACCGCTATTCAGATGGATACCAAGGTTCACGGTCTTACCCCCGAAATCATTAAGGAAGCTTTCGAAAAGACATACAAAGCCCGCTGCAAGATACTCGACGAGGTAATGCTTCCCGTTATTCCCGAGCCGAGAAAAGAGCTTTCAAAATACGCTCCCAAGATGCTCACTACGAAGATTGACGTTGACAAAATCGGCGACGTTATCGGCAAGCAGGGCAAGGTTATACAGAAAATCTGCGCAGAGTGTAACTGTAAGGTCGACGTTGAGGAGGACGGCTCCATCTTCATCACCGCTACAGATATCGACGACGCGCACAGAGCTCTTGATATTATCGAGACTATCGCAAAGGATCCCGAGGTCGGCGCAATTTACAAGGGCGTTGTAACCAGACTCATGTCCTTCGGCGCATTCGTTGAGATTGCTCCCGGCAAAGAGGGTCTTGTACACATCAGCCAGCTTGACGTCAAGAGAACCGAAAAGGTTGAGGACGTTGTAAACGTAGGCGACGAAATAATCGTTAAGGTTCTCCCCGTAGACGATCAGGGCAGACTTAACCTTTCAAGACGCGACGCGCTTATCGAGGTCGAGGGACTTGTTCCCGAGAACACGGTTTCGGACGCACCGAGAAAACCCCGCAGGGATTTCAAGGGCGGCAGAGACAGAAAACACGGCAGAGACTGATAAGGTAAAATAATCACGGGGTTCCGAGCATTCGGAACCCCGCGTTTTTTAGTGAATAGTGAATAGTGAAGAGTGAAAAGTAAAAAAAGTTTGGTGCAAATCCTGACGGATTTGTATTATATAGGATATAAATTGTCCCTAGTCAACATCTGCCGAACATTCGGCATTACAATCAACGTTTTCGGAGAAAACGGAACCGATTCTCTTATTTTTTCTCTATTCTCATTTCTCTTTTCTCTTCAAAATTCTTCCGTCCCGTTCTCGGTAATCCGCTGCATTTTTTATATATCAAATATGATGCAGCGGCGGTTATTATTTCAGATACGGGGAACGCAAAGAACACTCCCTGTGCTCCTAATGCGGTACGGCTTAAAATATACGCTGCCGGGATTATAATTACCGCATACCTCATGCACGACACGCCGAGCGACGGCGCGCCCCTTCCCAGAGCCTCCAGCACACCGCAGCACGTTACGGAAACCGCTGAAAAAACGAATCCCGCCGATATTATACGCAGTGCGTTTACGCCGATATCTATCGTGTCGGCGCTCGAGGTGAACAGCCCTATCATCTTTGCGGGAATTGTTACCGACAGAGCGACCCCCAGAGCCATAACTCCCGCGGTCAGCGCAAGGGTTGTTTTAAACGTATCGTTTACTCTCTTTATTTCACCCGCGCCGTAGTTGAAACTGACAATCGGACGGATGCCCTGAATAATTCCGTTCGCAGACAGATAAATAAATGTCTGCAGTTTATAATACGCGCCGAGTACAAGCACGTATTTGTCAGAGAACGCGGACAGTATTCCGTTGAGCGCCGAAACCTGAAGCGACGGCAGAGCCATGTTCAGCGACGCGGGAATTCCGACGGTATAGAGCTTTGACAATAAATTTTTATCAAACGAGACGTCCTTTTTCGAAAACGAAACAGGCAGTGGTTTTATTAGTGCAAATATAATATATGCAATAAGCGTTGCACACTGTCCTATTCCCGTTGCGTATGCCGCGCCCGACATGCCCATCTCGGGGAAGAAGCCTATGCCGAATATCATCAGCGGGTCGAGGACTATATTTGCTATAAATCCGACAAGCATGCAAAACATTGTCGTTTTCATTCGTCCGACCGCCTGAAATATTTTTTCGAACGCTATTCCCAGCATTATAATTGCAGAGAAGATAAACGCGCGGTCAGCGTACTCGAGTCCCATTTTTATAATGTCCTCGCTGTCGGTGTAAAACGACAGAAATTTCGGCATGAACAGGATGCAGACAACCATCAAAACAATGCCGTGAATGAAGCTCAGAAGCAGTCCCGTAACTGCGGCGCGGTCGGCTTGTTCGTTCTTTTTTGCGCCGAGGCAAAACGCAATCTGCGCGTTCATTCCGACTCCGAATCCGACGGCTATTGCGGTCATCAGATTCTGAACGGGATAAACGAGCGACAGCGCCGTCATCGCGTCCTCGCTTATCTTTGCGACAAAATAGCTGTCGACAATGTTGTAAAGCGAATTTACCGCCATGGAAATCACCATCGGCAGCGCCATGGAAATCACCAACGGCAGTATTTTCTTTTCTTTCATGTAATCCTGATTCATTTTACGTTTGTCCTCTCCCGATACTTTTTTGCAAGCATGTTTTTAAGTTTTGAACCATTTATTTTTTATTAAAAGGCATTAAAAAAAGCCCCGCAGTGTAAACTGCGCGGCGAAAAAAAGATATCTCTTGAAAAATCCGCTCCCGGCTGCCGGGTTTTGTGAAAAAAGTATAACATAACTCATTAATAATGTCAACCGTAAAAGACAGACGCTTGAAATAAAATGAAATTCAGGCGCATACCGCAGGTTTTTGATAATCAAAACCGCCCGGAATAAATCCGAGCGGTTCGATTTTTAACCTGTTAATTATTAATCAGATAATAGTACTCTGAAGTCTTGCCGAGAATCTCAGAACGCTTCTTGCCTCTTTAGCGGTAATTTTTCCGTTTGAGTCGAGGTCGCCCGCAAGACGTGCCGTCTCTGTCGGAGCGTCGAGCTTTGCGGAGATTCTGAGTATAGCTCTAGCGTCGGCGGCTGTAATCTTTCCGTTAGAGTCAAGGTCACCGAGAAGGATTATCGTATAAGTTTCGCCGTTTGCCGTTACCGTATTTGACGTAGCGACTTTGTCTTCATCCGAATTTTTAATATCGGGCGCAGACTTGAACAGTCCCTTGAACTCCGCGTACGAAAGTCCTGCCGATTTGGGCGGAACGACTTTGAAATATTTCGACGATTCGTCTATGGAAACACTCGTTTCGCCTTCCTTTATCTCAATCTTTGAAGTATTGTCGGGCTTTGTGGTGTTGTTTGTATCATCCGGCTTTGTCGTGATATCGGTATCGTCGGGTTTAGTCGTATTATTCGTATCATCCGAGAGTGCGGGGATAACCTCGTTTCTCGTCTCACCGCAGACGTTACAGGTGTATTTCAAAATGCCCTTTCTTGTCTTTGTCGCAGGTCTTGCTATTACGCCGTCGTCCCACTTATGACCGAGAGCCGGAATTTTTTCTGAATAGGAATGACCGCAGACGGTACATGTGTATACGTTTTCGCCGTCCTCCGTACAGCCGGCGGGAATCGTCTGTTTTTCGTAAGTATGAGCAACGGTATTCGTATAATTATCCTTTGTCTCCTTCAAGCATACGGAGCATTTATGGAGAGTATAGCCCTTCTTCGTGCATGTCGGAGGAACTACGGTATCGATATATCTGTGTCCGGCCGCGGGCAAATCTGTTTTCTGCTCAAATCCGCATACGGTGCACTTCTCAATTTTGTATCCCGCCTTTTCGCATGTCGGCTCGACAAGCTCTGTCGTTTCAAATACGTGAGCGTTAAGGTCGGTTACAACGCTGTCCGTGTACTCGTCACCGCAGACAGAGCACTTGTGAACGGTATATCCCTGGTCTTTGCACGTGGGGGGAACAACCGTGACAACGTAGCTGTGACCTTTTGCGGGCAGATCGGTTTCCTGTACGAATCCGCAGATAGTGCATTTCTCTGTCTTATGTCCGCCCTCGGTACACGTCGGCTCGACAAGTTCGGTTGTTTCAAATACGTGAGCGTTACGGTCGGTTATAATGTTGTCCTTATATTCGTCGGCACATACGGAGCACTTATGAAGCGTATATCCGTCAGAAGCGCATGTGGGAGGTACGACGGTATCGACGTATTTGTGTCCCGCCGCTTTAAGAACGGTCGTTTTTACATCGCCGCAGACGGAGCATTTTTCTGTTTTAGAGCCGTCCTTTGTGCAGGTTGCAGGGACATTCTTTGTAACTTTATACTGATGAGGGCCGAAATCACTTAACGTATTATCCTTATATTCCTTAGAGCATATTGCGCATTTATGAAGAGTATATCCCTTTTCCTTACATGTGGACGCAACTGCGGACGCGGTATACGAATGGAGGTTAACATTCTTAAGCTGGGCATCGGTATATTCTTTCTCCGTGCCGTTAACGCTCATATATGAAGATGTTACCGAAAAGTCTGCGCTGTCCTGAACGGCGAGACTCGACGAGGTTTTGAATGCAAGTTTAATAAGAGAAGCCGAATCAGCGTTCATGCCGTTTTTAAGCATAAGAGAAATAACGAGTTTTCCGGCTGTTGAAGAATTGACGGCGATGTCACCGCTGTCGATGTCGGACGAAGCCGATACAGCCGAATTGTTTACATAAGTCATTTTTGCGGGGTTGTACGTAACGGTAAACATACCCGCCTCAAATCCCTTTGAGCCGTTGAGAGAAACAGTGAGCTCAAGATTTTTCGAACTCATGTTGAATCCGGCGGAAAGAGAGATATTGTTCGTGTAATTCGTTTTTATACCGTTGTTTGAACAGAACGTATCGGCATACGAACCCTTTGCGCACGTTACAACGAGATTACTGCATCCGGCAAAAGCTGTCGAATCAATATATTTTACGCTCTCGGGAAGCGTTATGCTCTTAAGTCCCGAATTTGCAAACGCTCTCGAATCAATACGTTCCGCGGCGGGGAGAGATACGTTTTTAAGATTCGAACAGCCCTCAAACGCGGACTCGCGGATAGTTGAAATTTTAGGAAGGCTTACCGAATTGAGTTTTTTGTCGTTAAAAAATGCGTGATGTCCGATTTTCTTAACAGAAGCGCTGCATGCCGCGCTCGTAACTTCGCCGAGGTAAGAAAACGCGTACGAACCCACGGATGTAGTGCCGTTGACGCTGACTTTTCTAGCTATTGACTGAATTTTATGATACAGCTTAAACTTATCTCCGGGAGCCTTTACAAAAACGTCTTTGTTGTACCACGGAGCGTCCTTGTTAGACTCATAGTTTGACATAACGGCGTCCGAAGAACCCGTACCCGAAATGAAAATCTCAAACGAGCCTTTCTTAAATTCCCAGTAGGTACCGTTACCGCACGATTCTGACGCAAATACCGTAACAGGCATAACCGTGACGAGCATAAGAATCGTCATAACGATACAGATAACTCTTTTTAATTTTTTCTGCATTGTAGTTTCCTCCGTTCCCGGATAATATTATGTTAATATATATTATAAATTATAATGAATTAAAAATCAATACAATATTTTCCCAAATAAAGTTTTTAATTTATTCATTGTAACTACGGCGGTTTTCTGTTACAATTAGATACGGTGACCCTGATGAAGAAAGATAACGGGATTAACGCGTCCGCGTATATCGGCATTGCGATATTTATAAATTTCGTTTTGTTTTTAGTAAAACTATACGTCGGACTCACGTCGTCGAGCATATGCATTTATTCCGACGCGATAAACAACATGACCGACACGATTGCGTGCGCGCTCGCCTTAGCGGGAAGCATTATAATGAAAAAAGGCGCGACGGACGAATACCCGAACGGTTATAAAAACGCCGAACATCTCGTAGGTTTCGTAATGGCGGCTCTTATCGCGGTGACGGGCGGGTACTTCGCTTACTCAGCGCTCGAACGGCTTTTGTACCCGAGACCCGTAAATTTCCTCGTAAAACACGCGTTCCTGCTCGCGGTTACGATAATTGTAAAGCTCGTAATGGGCGT
>DJEG01000085.1 GCA_002431305.1 Ruminococcaceae bacterium UBA5904
AGACAATGTCTTCCCCTACAAAATAATGTTTACGCTTTGGAATATAAATTATTGTTTTCTATTGACAAAAAATGTTGTCTACGATAAAATTAAAATCGGAGGTTGATACTTATGAACTTAAAGCTCAAATCAGCGCTTATTTCCGTTACCGCGGTTATCGCGGTTTTCCTGAGCGTCGGCGCATACGCCGCTGAGGGCGCGGAGAACAAGGACGTCACTGCCGGCGGAACGCTTATCGCCGAGGACGTATCCGGAATAACGGACGAGGACGACTTAACTAAAAGATTTAACGAAATTACCGTTCCCGCCGAGAACAATACTAAAAAACGCGAAGATCCGCCCATTATCAAACACAACGTTATAATGGGCGATACAAATAAGGACGGCAAAGTTACCGCGGCGGACGCAAGACTTGCGTTAAGAGCTGCCGCAAATCTTGAGGAACTCGATATATTCTCGACAATCGCCGCAGACATAGGCAACGACAGAGTTGTTACGGCTGTTGAGGCAAGAGAAATTCTCCGCGTTGCGGCAAGACTTTCGACATTTGACAATATGCACAAGCATTCGGTAGAGGAGTCGCCCGAAGTTCCCGCGACATGCACCGAGAACGGAAAGACTTCAACTATCTACTGCTCGACATGTTCAATGATATTCAAAGAGCATGAGATTATCCCCGCCGGTCACAAAGTCGTACGCACCGAGGTTCCCCCCACCTGCACAGAGCCCGGATATACGTATGTCGACAAGTGCGAGAGATGCGGTGAGATTATCGCTAAGGGCGACGAAATTCCCGCCAAGGGTCATACTCCCGCAGACGACGGCGCACACTGCAAGGATTGCGGAGAGCTTTATAATCCCAGTAAAGCAATTACCGATTTTGCAAACGGCGATTTCGAGTTAAAAGGCAAAGAATATACCCGCACCGCCGAAAAGGATGAAAAAGAGATTAAGGCACAGCCTGCCGATAAATCCGTAACTAAAATAGCGTTTAAAGACGAGAACATGAAAATGACGGTCGATACGGGAAGTGTAAACTTCGGTATTACCGCTATGAAAACTCCGTACAGCTACAGAAGCTATCTTTACTCGGACACCCTCGGTCTTTCCACAAGATACGGCGAAACTCTTATCCGTCTTTTTAAGGCTCATCCCAATCTTCAGATGATTCTCTTAAACGAAGACAACGAAAATGACGATTACACTGTTACAAAAACAGTATTCAACGGCAAAAATGTTACCGCGTACAAATCTGTTTCGGAAACCGGAGCCGTTGATATCATCTACGTCGACGGCGATAAACTCGTTGCTTTCGAGGGTTCGACCGCGTCAAATCCCGACGTTTTCAACGGATATATTGTCGATGAATTCAAAACCGGTGCGAGCGATATAACTTATAATTCCGACGATTATAAGGAGGTAGGAAACAGAACGTTCCTGCTCGCGCTGTCCGGATATATTGATTACGAATATTTAGACATCATCGATTTTCTTGAGAAAATGCTGTAATTAAGCTATTTACCGACCGCCCCGCGACGGAGTCAGACTACCCCGTCGGGGCGGTTTTTATATGAATTTCTTAACGGAGTAAAATAATGGAACATTTAAAAAAACCTAATTTAAAGGACGTAACCGTCACCGGCGGTATGTGGGAGCAAAAGGACAGACTTAACCGCGAAACGAGCATTTACAGCGTGTACGACAGATTTTCGGACACAGGCAGATTCTCCGCGATTATAAACGGCTGGCACGAAGGCATGGAGCATAAACCTCACATCTACTGGGATTCCGACATTGCAAAATGGCTCGAGGGCGCGGCGTATATCATAGCGAAGCACCCGGATAAAAAACTCGAAGCGATGTGCGACGAGACGATAGAAGCCATTGCGAAAAGACAGGACGCGGACGGATATTTCAACTCGTACTTTCAGCAGTGCGAACCCGAGGCAAAGTTCACGCGCAGAGTCGACCACGAAATGTACTGCTGCGGTCACTTTATCGAGGCTGCTGTCGCATATGCAGAGGCAACGGGCAAAACTCTTCTGCTCGACGTTGTAAAAAAATACGTCGATTTAATCGAAAAAGTATTTATAAAAGAAAAATCGGCGCCGTTCTTTACCCCCGGACACGAGGAAATAGAGTTGGCGCTCGTAAGACTTTACGAATATACAAACGATAAAAAATATCTCGAAATGTCAAAATATTTTATCGACGAGAGAGGCAGAAACAAAGAGGACAACTACGAGTGGAACACCGAGTACGCGCTGCAGGACTACGCACCCGTCAGGGAAATGACAACGGCGGAGGGTCACAGCGTAAGAGCGTGTTATTTATACTCGGCAATGACCGACGAAGCGCGCGAATATTCCGACGGCGAAATGCTCTCTGCGTGCGAAAAAATATTTGACAACATAATTTATAAAAGAATGTACATAACGGGCGGAATCGGCTCTACATATCAGTCCGAGGCTTTTACTTTGGACTACGACCTGCCCGACAAGACGGCGTACACGGAGACGTGCGCGGCAATATCGCTTGCATTCTTTTCGGAGCGAATGAGCCGTACTATTCTTAATTCAAAATACGCCGATACATTCGAGCGTGCGCTGTATAACGGTATACTCTCGGGCGTTTCGCTCGACGGAAAAAGATTTTTCTACTGCAATCCCTTAAAGGTCATCCCCCGGCTTCACTACAGAAACAAGTGCATGACGAAGCCCCACCGCGAGTTTCAGCCGTACGAGAGAGTCGAGGTTTTCGACTGCTCGTGCTGTCCGCCGAACATCAACAGATTCATTTCGTCGCTCGGCAAGTACATTTACGCTTACGACGAGACTAAAGTCGTGCTGAATCAGTTTATCGAAAACGAGGGTGAATTCGACGGCGTTAAAATAAGCGTAAAAACCGACTATCCGACATCGGGGGCAATAAAAATAAACGCTTCGGGCATGGGGGATAAAAAACTCCTTGTAAGAATTCCCGCATGGTGCGAAACGTTTAACGTAAATAAAAATTATGAATTAAAGGACGGCTACGCGTATTTTACCCCCGATAACGGTGAAATTGAACTCAATATAACGTTCGATATGCCCGTAACGTTCGTTGAAGCCGACCCGAGAGTCGAGGAGTGCGCCGGCAGAATTGCCGTCTGCCGAGGTCCCGTCGTATACTGCGCGGAATCGTGCGATAACGGCGAGAATTTATCCGCGCTCGGACTCGATACAAATAATCCGCAGTTCGACATTGAGAATAACGACGAATTCGAAAATACGATAACCGTAAACGGATTCAGGAACACACATGATGAAAATATGCTCTATTCAAAACTCGGTTCCGGCGAAAAAACGAGCGTCAGAATTAAAATGATACCGTTCCATGCGTTCGCAAACAGGGGCGAAAGCGAAATGTTCGTGTGGATGAACAAACAATAATTTATTGCCCCAAACACAAACATTCTTTATGTAGTACTCTGTAACGCCTAAAAGTTTACATCTGATTGCAAGTATGGCTGTGTTTAACAAG
>DJEG01000131.1 GCA_002431305.1 Ruminococcaceae bacterium UBA5904
ATATTTTCGCCGAGCGTTTTGCCTGTACATGTCATGACCGTCGTGTCGATAAGATTTAATTTGGTAATCTCTTTTAATACGGCGTAGACTCCGCCCGCTTCATTAAGATCCTCCATATAGGTGTGACCCGCGGGGGCGAGATGGCAGAGGTTCGGCGTTTTCGCGCTGATTTCGTTAGCCATGTCGAGATTGAATTCCACTCCGCATTCGTTTGCAATCGCGGGCAGATGGAGCATGCTGTTTGTTGAGCATCCCAGCGCCATGTCAGCGGTGAGAGCGTTCTTTATAGCCGATTCGGTCATGATATCCGACGGCTTAATATCTCTTTTAACAAGCTCCATAATCTGCATGCCCGCATGCTTTGCAAGTTCTATTCTCTTTGAGTAAACGGCGGGAATCGTTCCGTTGCCCCTGAGTCCCATTCCGAGAACCTCGGTAAGGCAGTTCATTGAATTCGCCGTATACATGCCCGAACATGAACCGCATGTCGGACATGTCTTTTCCTCGCAGAGAGTCAATTCCTTTTCATCTATTTTTCCCGATGTGTAAGCGCCTACGGCCTCAAACATGCTTGAAAGACTCGTTTTCTTCCCGTGAACGCGTCCGGCGAGCATGGGGCCTCCGCTTACGAATATAGTCGGAATGTTTACTCTCGCCGCCGCCATGAGCAGACCGGGGACGTTCTTGTCGCAGTTGGGAACCATTACAAGTCCGTCGAAACCGTGAGCCAATGCCATAGCTTCGGTGGAGTCGGCGATGATATCGCGGGTTATGAGAGAATACTTCATTCCCGTGTGACCCATTGCGATACCGTCGCACACAGCGATAGCAGGGAACACGATAGGCGTTCCGCCCGCCATTGCAACGCCGAGCTTTACAGCCTCGACGATTTTGTCAATGTTCATGTGTCCCGGAACAATTTCGTTATATGAGCTTACGATACCTATAAGCGGTCTCGACTGCTCTTCTTTCGTAAGACCGAGCGCGTGATACAGTGATCTGTGAGGCGCGTTCTGAAATCCATTTACTATCGTGTCCTTTACCATCGTTTACACTCCTGTCGCTGCGTTTTTAAATCAGTTGTTTATAAGCTTGTCTTCGTCGCTCCAGCTGTAAAGCTTGCGGATCTCTCTGCCGACTTTCTCTGAGGGATGCTCTGCGGCGAGCTTTCTCATTGCGTTAAAATGAACCTGTCCGCCGGCGGGCGACATGTCAAGCAGGAAGTCCTTTGCGAACGTTCCGTCCTGAATGTCAGAAAGAATTTTCTTCATGGTTTTCTTGGTTTCTTCCGTAATAATCTTGGGACCGGTGATGTAGTCGCCGTACTCGGCGGTGTTGGAGATAGAATATCTCATACCTTCGAAACCGCTCTGGTAAATGAGGTCGACGATAAGTTTCATTTCGTGGATGCACTCGAAGTATGCGTTTCTCGGGTCATATCCCGCTTCGCACAGAGTCTCAAATCCTGCCTGCATGAGTGCGCATACGCCGCCGCACAGAACAGCCTGCTCGCCGAAGAGGTCAGTTTCGGTCTCGGTTCTGAACGTTGTTTCGAGAACGCCCGCTCTCGCTCCGCCGATACCTAATGCGTATGCAAGACCGATTTCAAGCGCGTCGCCCGTTGCGTCCTGCTCTACTGCGATAAGGCAGGGAACGCCTTTTCCGGCAAGGTACTCGCTTCTTACTGTATGACCGGGACCTTTGGGAGCTATCATGATAACGTTGACGTTTTTGGGGGGCTTAATGCATCCGAAATGAATGTTGAAGCCGTGAGCAAACGCAAGAGTTTTGCCCTCGGTGAGGTTCGGCTCAATGCTCTCTTTGTAAAGCTGAGCCTGTTTTTCGTCGTTTATAAGAATCATGATGATGTCTGCGTTCTTTGCGGCGTCTGCGCTTGTCATGACTTTAAGACCTGCGTCCTCCGCTTTTTTCCAGCTCTTGCTTCCCTCGTAGAGTCCTACGATAACGTCAACCCCCGAATCGTGAAGGTTGAGCGCATGAGCGTGTCCCTGTGAGCCGTAACCGATGATAGCTACGGTCTTACCGCTGAGTTTTGCAAGATTGCAGTCCTGCTGATAATAGATTTTCTGCATTTTTGATTTGCTCCTTTCGGATTTTATTATTTTATAATTTTAGTCATGGTGTTACGGCCTCTTTCGATAGCCACAACGCCCGTTCTGCACGTTTCAAGTATGCCCAAAGGCTTCGCTATTTCAATAAAAGCGTTTATCTTAGACGGCTCGCCTGTGATTTCGACAGTCATAACGTCCGTCGTATAGTCGACGATTTTTGCTCTGTAAATCTCAGCCGCCGCCGTGATTTCCGAACGGTTTTCGGGGGTATTTTTAACTTTTATAAGACAAAGCTCGCGTTCGACGGTCGTGCCGTCTTCGTACGTCTTTATACCCTTGACGTTAAAGAGCTTCGCAAGCTGTTTTACCATCTGCTCGCGGATGAATTCACCGCCGGTGATGACTATCGTCATTCTCGAAAAGTTGGGATCTTCCGTCTCGCCTACGGTCAGGGAGTCTATGTTGAATCCCTTTCTTGTGAACATGCCCGCGACTCTTGTCAGTACGCCGTATTTATTTTCAACGAGGGCTGAAATGACTATTCTGTTATTCTTGTTATCCATCATTTCTCCTCCTTGTCAATGCCGATTGTCGTTATAATGTCGTCGATCGAACCTCCGGGCGGGAGCATGGGCAGAACCATCTCGTCTATGTCTATGACCGTATCGATAACGTACGGGTGACCCGATTCCATCGCCTCTTTAAATGCCGATTCAAACGAATCTATGTCGAATACTCTCTTTGCCTTTGCTCCGAACGCCTCTGCAAGTTTTACGAAGTCCGTCTTTCTGTCAAGCACGGTGTTTGAATACCGTTTGCCGTAGAAAAGCGTCTGCCACTGTCTGACCATGCCGAGCACGCCGTTATTTATAAGGACTATTACAATCGGCAAATCGTACGATACGGCTGTTGCAAGCTCGTTTAAATTCATTCCGAAGCTTCCGTCGCCGGTTATAAGAACGACTTTGTTTCCCGTGGCGACGGCGGCTCCTATTGAAGCTCCGAGACCGTAGCCCATTGTGCCGAGACCGCCCGAGGAAGCGAACGTTCTTTTCTTTTCAAAATTCGTGTACTGTGCCGCCCACATCTGATGCTGACCGACGTCTGTAGTTATGCATGTATCTTTATCTTTGATCTTGTTTATAACTCTGAATAATGCTCTCGGGTGAAGTTTTCCGGGTGCGGCTGCTTCGTTCCGGGCGCTGAATTCGTTTTGTTTATCTTTAAGTGAATTTACAAGCGTATTCCATTCGGGGTGAGAATTCGGCTGACATTTTTCAGCGATTCTCGCGAAAGAATCAACGATATCTCCGACAACTCCCACGTTGACGATTACGTTTTTATTTATTTCCGAATTGTCAACGTCTATCTGGACTATCTTTGTATTCTTTGCAAACTTTGCAACGCTGCCCGTTGCTCTGTCGGAAAATCTGACGCCTATTCCGATTATCAGGTCAGCCTCTTTATTGGCCATGGATGAAGCGTATCTGCCGTGCATGCCCTGCATGCCGAGAAATCTCGGATATGAATTGGGCATTGCGGACAGTCCCATAAACGAACATCCGATATAAGCGTCGATTTTTTCCGCGAAAGCCATAATCTCTTTTGTCATACCCTTGCCTGCGGCGCCTCCGCCGAGGTATATATAGGGTCGTTTTGACTCGTTGATAAGTCTTACCGCTTCTTCGATTTCTGATTCGTCTGCTATGGGAAGGGGGAAGTAGTCGACGACGCCCTTAGGCTCGAATTCGCACATTGCCGTCTGAACGTCCTTGGGAACATCGACGAGTACGGGACCGGGTCTGCCGGATTTTGCGATTCTGAACGCCTCTCTTAATACGCCGGCAAGCTCGTTTACGTCGGATACAAAGTAGTTGTGCTTCGTAATCGGAAGCGTAACGCCCGTAATATTAATCTCCTGAAAGCTGTCTCTGCCTATCTGATTGGTCATAACGTTGCCCGTTATCGCGACCATTGGGATAGAGTCGAGTATCGCCGTTGCTATGCCCGTGACGAGGTTCGTGGCTCCGGGACCGGACGTTGCGATAACTACGCCGACTTTGCCCGTTACTCTCGAATAACCGTCGGCGGCGTGGGAGGCTCCCTGCTCGTGTGCGGTGAGAACATGATTGATTCTGTCTCTGTTTTTGTATAATTCGTCGTAAATGTTAAGCACCTGACCGCCGGGATAACCGAACACGTCGGTTACGCCCTGCTCTATAAGAGTTTCTATTATGATCTGAGCGCCTGACATCATTTTCTTTTCCATAGCTTTGGAAATCCTCCTGTGTTATTGCATAAAAAAAGCCTTCGTCTCACGGACATGACAATCTGTCCTAAAGAGACGAAAGCATAAAATTCACCTTCGCGGTACCACTCTTTTTCGTCCGTTTGACCGGGCGCACTTTAGAGGCCTGCACCTCCTGACTTTGTAACGGGAGCATCCGTCTGTCCCTATGGATATATGTTCAGGACAGCCACTCCGCGGCGAGTTCACCGAATCTGCCCCTTTGCCTTGCACCGTACCGGCATTTCTCTTAACGGGGAGTGGATCGGTTACTGATCCGCTTCACAGTGTTTAAATTTTGTTTAGATTATAACGCGGAAATATGCGTTTGTCAACACATAAAAACAAAAATCGTCACCATTTATAAAAACAGATTTTTTTGCCGTAATTCTTTATTGCACATTATTGAAATTGTCATATGTTATATGGTATAATATAAATAAATACATAAGTAAGGATGTGTTTATTATGAGTAAAGAAACTTTAAATGATCTTAAAACGAGAAGAAGCTGCCGAAAATATCTCGACAAGCAGATAACCGACGAACAGCTTAACGAAATTCTCGAATGCGGAACATACGCTCCGACGGGAATGGGCAGACAGTCGCCCAAAATGGTCGTTTTGCAGAATAAAGACGATATCAAATATGTTTCGAGCCTTAACGCAGAGGTTATGGGAAATCCCGGCGCGGATCCGTTCTACGGTGCGCCGACGGTTATAATCGTATTTGCCGATAAAAATATAAGAACCTACTATGACGACGGCGTTCTCGTAATGGGCAATCTGCTTAACGCGGCTCATGCGGTCGGCGTGGATTCGTGCTTTATATACAGAGCGCGCGAGGTCTTTAATACCGAAAAAGGCAGGGCTCTTATGAAGAAATGGGGTCTGGGCGATAATTACGAGGGAATCGGCAACTGTATTTTAGGCTATGCGGACGAGGGCGGAATAAATCCCGCAAAGGCGCGAAAGAGCGATTATATTATAAAGGTATAAAATGAAAGAAAAAAGACATCTGCTATCTAAATTTATCGTATTCTTTTTCGTTATACTGCTGATTGTATATGCAGTTTGTTTTGCAATATCATTTTTCCGCGTCAATGAGGTTAAATGCTTTTTTCATGAGGAGAAGTCACCGTATTCTATAATGTTTACGACGGATGAATTCTACTTAATAAAGAAAAGCACTGACGAAAAATGCGTTGAAATGACCGACTTTATAAAAAATTCGTCTTTTTATCCGATAGAAGTTGATGAGGCAAAAACTCTCATGACCGACAGAGCAAAGGACGGAAAACTTCAGTATTACAAAATAACCGAGACCGGATGTACGGCTTCGGGCTTTTATCCGGCGCTTGCGTTTATGTTTACGGAGTCAGGCGATGACGACGAAGTGTATATCTGTATTCTCAATAAGAATACGGATGACGATGATAAATTCCTAACCTCGGCTGTTGTGTACAGGGTGGAAAACGCCGACGGCACCAACCCGTTTTCAATAGGCAAATGGATTGACAGCCCGCTTAATTATACAGGAATGAAAATGCTCGGCAGTGTTTCGCACGCATTCGCTATGCTCATTATGAGTCTTAAATACGTTTTCCCCGCCGCGGTTATTGTCTTTATTGTACTGTCGCTGATTATGTCGGCAAAAGTCAATTTCGACGCCGAACCCGACGTGCCGGAATCGGTGGATAATCCGGAGGACTATCTTTAAATTTAAAATATAATCCCGCCTGTTAAACCGGGCGGGATTATTTTATACGGTGAGGCAGTTTATGTTTCAGCTTTTCATTATATTATAATCTGAGGGATAGAATTGTAATAATTGCGGGAATTAGATTGCGATAAATGTAGGAATCAAAGTGCAATAAATATAGGAATCAAAATGCAACAATTGTAGGAGTCAAATTGCAATAAATGTAGGAATCAAAATGCAACAATTGTAGGAGTCAAATTGCAATAAATGTAGGAATCAAGATGCAATAAAATTAAGAATCAATTTGCAATTATTTTTTAGAATAAAATCGATTCTGGTTTTTTTATAAAACAATAATCCCGCCTGTTTGAAACAAGCGGGATTTATTCATGTTTATTTAAACATCATTATTAAGTTTTTAAGTATTGTTACTAACTGGCGGACGAAATTGTAAAACATATTTACAAAATCGAGAAGTCCGAGTTTTTTGAGTATTTCGGCGGTCTGTGACGGGATGATATCTCTTATCGCCTGCATGTAATCAACGTCGCAGTAGGGGTTATCCTCGTCGTATTCGACATTATCGCCGTTCATTATCGTATAGTCGAGAACTCGCTCGCCTACGGGAGTAACACTTCCCTCTAAGATATACGATATCGTAACCGCGCATCTGACAAGCGAAACCTCGGGAATTTCGCCTTTTACTTTATAAACCGCGCTTTCGCCGGGCTGTAAAAGGGTCGAGGTCTTTGCCGAGAACAGGAGATCAACGCCGTCGGTCGAGATGTTGACAATTCTTACGGGGTATTTTGCCGAAACGTTCGTTACAATATACTCGGTATCTTTTGAGCTTAAATAACCGTCGCTGCTGTTTGAAAATGTTCCGAATACTGCGTACGCGGGATTAGAAGAAGCTCTGAACTGCGGGAACGCAGGGTCGGAATGCACATCGATAATCTCATTTGGAATAAGGAGCTTTAAAAATAAATCTGTTGTGTATTTGTCCATTATTTCCATACCGTGATAAAGTCCGTCGATGAACCATGTGTTTTCGGGAAGATACGCGTACGAAGCGTCAATTTCCATAGAGGGGGAGACATGGTTATGCGTTCTGTCCGTGCAGACGTTTCCGGTTGATACGTAACCGTCGGAAAAGCGCTTGCCCATCGGGGCGCATTTAGCTCCGGTAGCGGCCTTGGTCGTTATGATAGCGTCAGAATTTTCGTCAAGACCCGTTACAATGTTAGTTCCCGTACCTGCGATAATAGATATATTCATACCGAGTGACTGACACTTTTTAAATGCTTCGGAATAATTAGCCATTATGTTTTTGTGGAACGCCTCGGTTTTTTCGATTAACGGCGCACTTTCGTTTTTGTCAAGCATGTCTAAACAGCTGTCAAGCTTATCCGAAGGAATAAAGTCCCATACGCTGCCCCAATATCCGATTATCTGTTTTGCGTAAGGAATGAGATAGTCGATTATATCGTCAAGAAAACCGAGTTCATTAGCTCTTACAAGCCAGTTATAGTCGGTCTCCGACATCATTCCGTGTTCAATGAATTTTAAGAGCGTAACCTCGTCGAGGATTGCGGTTTCCGAGATTGCATCGTATGCAAATCCCGCTCCGCCGAGTGCGGGAACGATCATAACGGCGTTGTTAACGTCGTTTTTATATCCGTAAAGAGAGAGGTAGGTTCCCGTTACCTGTCCGCCGTGGCTTATCGAAATAAGATTAACCTTATCCTTGCCTGTGTACGCCTTAACGTTCTGAATAAGTCTGTCAAGGTCTGCTGCGCAGTCGGAAGCAAACTGTCTGAAATCGGTAAAGAATACGTAAATATTTTCCTCGCCGACGTAATTTGAAACTTCCGCCATAACCTCTTTTTCGGGTCTGAATTCACCGTCGGGGTATGCTTCGGCGAGTGCCGCCCAATTACACTCTTGAGCCGACTGAAAACGTGTTGCGATGTTGTTAACGCTCGTACCGTCGGGATTGTACGCAAGAACGCCGTACATCTCGACTACTGCCTTACCTACTGTTTCGCCGATATACTTAGCCTCGCCCGCGCCGAGTGCGCCGAGTCCGAGACCGAGCTCTGCGATATGGGTGAATACCTGATTTTTTATTTCATCCATGTCTACGCCCCAAACCTGTTCGACGGTTCCGTCATCCTTTGTTAAAAACAGGGGAGATGAGCTGTACCCCGGAACGAGAATAACAGGGTAGTCGGAAACGTCGTTTTTGTCGGGTTTTACCGCGTATGCGACGCTCATACATGAAAATGCAATAAGAATTGATAAGAAAATGCCAAGTATTCTTTTCATTTTGTGGTCTCCTTATAATAATTTACTAACAGTATATACTTTTTTTATAGATTATTCAAGAGTAATTGCCATAATTTTTATTTTTTTAACATAAAAATTATGTTTCTATTCTTCTCTTCGTTCCGACGGGCAGCTGAGCGAGAACTATCGCCGAGAACATGACGGCGCATCCGATAAGTTCTCTTGACGACATTTTGTTGCCTCTGATTAGCCAGTCTGCGATTACGGAGAATGTGGATTCGAGACTCATGAGCATGGCGGCAAGCGTTGGGGGTGTGCGCTTCTGCCCTACTATCTGTAACGTAAAGCCTATACCGCCGGAAAGAATGCCGGAATAAAGAATCGGAACAGCGACTTTTATAATTTCATGAATGTCTATATCGTCGAAAATGAACATGCAGATGCATGACACGATTCCGCAGACGAGGAACTGTATGCACGAAATCTTAACCGGATCTGCTTTCTGCGCGAACAAATCGCAGAATGTAATGTGAACGGCAAAACACAGTGCGCACGCGATAAGCAGAATGTCCGCGAGCGTAATATTGCCCATGGACGAACCGCTCGGAACTGCTATAAGATACAGTCCGCATACGGCAATGGCTACCGCGCCCCATACGAGCGGGGAAATCTTTTTTTTCAGGAAAATGCCGAGTATCGGTACGAGGACGATATACAGAGCGGTGAGAAATCCCGCTTTGCCTACGCTTTCGCCCTCGGGCAGAAGACGAATTCCTATCTGCTGTAAATTCGTGGCTACGCACAGCGCGAGTCCGCAGACCGTACCGTATATCCAAAGAGCTTTTTTGTTTTCTTTCTTTTTCGGCTCAGCCGTCTTTTTCTTTTTAGAAAACGCCGAGCTTATCATTATGTAGACAAAAATCGACGCGCTTGCAAGCAGGCTTCTGATACCTATGAACGTAAAATCTCCGACGCTCGCGCCCTCGCTCTGCGCGACGAACGATATTCCCCATATTACCGCCGCGAGCAAAAGGCACACAGGTCCCGCAAAATTAATTTTTTTCTTTTCCATTTCATTTCTCTCCAAAAAATTATATCTTATTTATTATATACCTTTGATTCGTAAAGTCAATGAGTCAGATTTTTGTTTACATTTATATATCGCTGTGGTATACTTTCATTATAATATACAGCTCATTACTGAGCAGAATCAGGAGGCGGTGTTATGGCAGATAAAAGAACGGTTTACGTTGTAGGACACAGAAATCCCGACACGGATTCCATTTGTTCCGCGATAGCGTATTCACGGCTTAAAAACGCGCTCGGCGACGGCAATTTGTACGTTGCAACGCGCGCGGGACAGATAAATGCGGAGACGGAATATGTACTCAACAGATTTTCGGCGGATATCCCCGTGTATCTTAACAATATAGGCACCCGCGTAAAGGATATGGAGATACGAAAGGTTCCCGGCGTAGACAGGGGGCTTTCGCTTAAAAAGGCGTGGGAGCTTATGGACGAAATCAATGCCGTAACGCTTCCTATCGTTTCGGAGGATAACAAATTAGAGGGCATTATAACAATTCAGGACATAGCCACGTCGATGATGAGACGGCAGGACAGCTCGATACTTTCCGCCGGTCATACGCCTTATAAGAATATAATCGAAACGCTCGACGGCGAGATGATTGTCGGCGACGAAAACGCGGATTTTGATTCGGGCAAGGTTATAATTGCAGCCGCGAATCCCGACGTTATGGAGCATTATATAAAGCCGAACGACATGGTTATCCTCGGAAACAGGTACGAGTCGCAGTTAAGCGCAATCGAGATGGAGGCGGGATGTATTGTAATCTGTCTCGGCGCACCCGTTTCCAAATCAATACGTAATCTCGCAGCCGCGAACAACTGCTGTGTTATCGTAACTCCGCTCGACACGTACGAGGTAGCAAGGCTTATAAATCAGAGCATGACGGTCGGATTTTTTATGAAAAGTGAAGATCTTATTACATTCGACCCGTACGACTATACGGACGATATCAAAGAGGAAATGATGAAGCGCAGATTCCGCGACTTTCCGATTGTCGATAAGAAAAAGGGAACGTACGTCGGAATGATATCGAGACGTAATTTATTAGGTGCGCACAAGAGAGCGGTTATTCTCGTCGACCATAACGAGGAGGCGCAGGCTGTCGATAATATCAGAAACGCCGACATCTTAGAGGTAATCGACCACCACAGACTCGGTTCTCTCGAAACGTTCGCGCCGGTTTACTTCAGAAATGAACCCGTAGGCAGTACTGCCACTATTATTTATAAAATTTATAAGGAAAAAGGCGTTGAGGTTTCACCCGATACAGCAGGGCTTTTGTGCAGCGCGATACTGTCGGATACGCTTTTATTCAGAAGCCCGACGTGTACCGAGGCGGACAAAACGGCAGCGTACGAGCTTGCAGAAACCGCAGGCATAGACTGCGAAAAATTCGGTGTTGAGATGTTCACGGCGGGAAGCAATCTTATCGAGAAAACGCCCGAGGAAATTTTCTATCAGGATTATAAAAAATTCGAGGTCGGAAAAATCACTCTCGGCGTAGGACAGATAAATTCAATGAGCGAAAAAGAGTTGTCCGCTATAAAGGAGAAAATGCTCAACTATGTTGCAAAGACGTGTTCGGAGCACAGGCTCGACATGGTTTTCTTCATGCTCACGGACATAATAACCGAGAGCACGGAGCTTATATGCTACGGCGATGGCGCGGACGAGCTTTGCAAAGAGGCGTTCGGTAAAACGCCCGTAAACGGATGCTTAACGCTCGGCGGGGTGGTTTCGAGAAAGAAACAGCTTATCCCCGCGTTTATGTCGGCTATAAATAACGAGGGAATTGTATAAAAATTTTAATAATAAAAGCAGACCGCAGAACGGAATTTGATTTTTCGTTCTGCGGTCGTTTTGTATTAAGTTTTATATTTTAATGAAAAAGGTTATCGAAGAAATTCTTGATATATGCAATAAACGCTTTTAAAAATTCAATAAATGAGAAATGCGGTTTTACGAATTTAACAGTTATCTCCGTCTCAGATATTGCATTGCCCTCTTCATCGACAAGCGTTGCAGTAACGGTTACATCCGTTTTCTTTGATGAAGCATAGGTGAGAACGCCGTCATTGTTTATAGAGGCGTTTTTATTTCCCGAAACTGACCATTTAACACCCGAGGAAATGCCGTCGAGGTCGAGGTACGAAAGCGAAATGCTCGTTGAGGCAAAGTATGCCGTCGTGAGTGTAAGTTCGTTATTCTCGATTTTTTCGCCGTTTGCGTAGAATCCCGAAGTTTCGTCCTTGCCGGGAACCGTGAGCTTCGTTATAACGTTCTGACGGGAAAGGGAAGCGAAATCCTCGTTATCGGGATAAAGCTCCGTGTAACGCGCGTATTTTTCGCTTGAAAGGCAAGCTTTGATAGTAACTTTCTTCGTCTTTTCTGAGCGTGTTACGAGCATGTTTTCATGCGTGATTATCTTGTTGTCCGAGGACTTGAATTTGTCCCAAAGCTCCGATGGGTGAGAAAGGTCTATCGATACGGGAACAATACCTGAATTTGTCATGTCGGCATATGAATAAACCCATTTGACAGTTTTGCCGTCCTCTGCGAACGAAGCCTCGGTGAACGCGTGAAGATTGTTTATAACGCATGTTTTTGATACGTTCGCGCCGTCGTTTATTCCGTCGAAGAAATGAGCCTTTACTTCTGCCATTAACTCTTTTTCTTTGTCGATTTCAGCCTGAGTCAAAGGCATTACGGTTATGTCAAACGTCTTTTCGACTTCTATATCGTATAATACGCTCTTCATTTTAGCCGTTAACGTTACGGTCTTTGCGTTCTCCCCGGGGAGAGGTCTGTAAACGAATGCTCTGTACGCATTGATTTTAATAACGCTCTCGTCGCTGCTCGCTACCGAGAATTTATAATTATAATAATCCTCAATGCCTGTCTTTACGGGGATTATAAGCTGAATATCATCCGAAACCGCGTCGGGATTAATCGACTCGTCGGTTCCGAATATTTTTAACTTGTTAACGGTATAATTCTCGTCAAAGAGCTTCTGAAGTTCGTTTTTGAAATCCTCTCCGAGAGCCTTTACGGTTACGGTGAATTCCTTTGTGAGAATTATGTCAGCCTCGTCATACGACGTACGGTTAAACGTAAACGTTGCGGTAAGGGTTACGGTTTTATCTTCTGCGCCTCTCTTTACAAGGCCGATATACGGGTCGAAAAGAGTGTCTGCGGTCGACTGACTGCTCGAATCAATTTTTATAGCGTCGGTATCGGACGAGGCCCATGATACGAGTACGAATTTTTTATTGTCAACGACTTTGGGAAGAACAAGGTTTCCGGTAACCTCGGAAAGGCTTTCATTATCGCCTTTTATTGCGTCCTCGGTTACTTTCGAGAGAATATTCTCGTTCATATAATCCTTAACTTTCGCCTGATCCCAGTTTACTACGGCGTTGGTCGTATATTCTTCTTCGGCTCCGTTATACTCGATAACGAATGTCGTTTCAACGGAATTGAACCACATTACTCTGAATCCGTCGGGATCTGCATAGAAATATGTGATCGTTCCGTCCTTGGCTATGCACGTTTCGTCCGCGCTCGACTTTATCGTAACGTTTACGTCGTCAAAGCCTAAAGAAGCAAGAGCAGATTTTACCATATCGATAACGTTTGTGTCCCTGCCGTATTTTGGGGTGAGCCTGAACCATGAGTCGTCGAGAGCCTTTACCGCTGACGACGCGTGCTCCTTATCTTCCTCGGTGGGTTCGGTTTTCTCGATTATCTCAATTGTGCAGTTTACGCCCTGCTTTGCGATAATGTCGGCTGTATTTCCTCCCGAGAGCGTGCCTTTGTTTGCGCATTTTTCAATAGTGAGTTTGGGATTCAGTCCGTACTGATTATAGCTTGAAGCAACGTTTTCCTGTGCGATAATACCGCCCGAATAGCCGTAGTCTCCGCTTCCTCCCGTGACGTCGCCGTTATTCGTACATCCGGTTACGAATATTTTGTTTTCCGAAGCGTTTGCTGTTACGGCGGCGATGATTCCGCCCGAATATCCTGCGGCGTTTGTCGATGTTACATAGCCGTTGTTTACGCAGTCTGTAACGTTACCGCCGTTGTTTTCTCCGACGATACCGCCCGCGTAAGACGTTACTTTAATTTGTCCGTTGTTTGTACAGCCCGTGACAAGTCCCGTGTTTTTACCTGCGATACCGCCTACGTAAGTAACTCTCTTTGTCGAAGAAACCGAAAGGGAGACGAGGTTTTTGCAGTTTTCGATAGTTCCGTTGTTAAGCCCCGCAATGCCTCCGTGGTAGTTCTTTGCGGTCTTTACGCTCAATGTTCCGTCAACCGTGAGATTCTTAACGGTTCCGCCTTTTCCGACGGTTCTGAAAAGTCCGCCGTAAATCGCAGTGATGTTTTCGAGCGAGTATTTTACGCTGTGTCCGTTTCCGTCGAACGTTCCGTTGAAATCCTGTGCTGAGCCTATCTGCATCCATTTTGCGCCCGTGACGTCGATGTCATTTTTGAGTACGGCGCACGCGGTGTTGTCGTTCGTGTTTACTTCGTTTGCAAACCACGCAAGCTCCGACGGCGTAGAAATCGAATACGCGTCGTTTTCATAAGCAGGTTCGCTCATGCTCGTGCCGTCCCATACGGCATATACGAATCCGACGGAGCCGACCGACAGACACATGATAAGACTTAATGCAAGAGACAGGACTCTTTTTAATGATTTGTTCATGTGTGTTTTTCCTCCTGTAAAATAATCACAAAAAAAGTACCCTCATAAGGAGGGTACGAAAAACACGCAGACAAAAGCCGGACGGTACAGATAAATCTGAATCGTTTGACTGTGAATTTTATCATAAGTATAAAGCAAAAAGGAGTTTTTATTTCCTTTTGTTTTCAGGACTGCTCTCCATTGCCCGAAAGCAGGGTTATTCCCTCCGGATACGGTAAGTATTCTGACTTATGAATTCAAAAACTAATGAATTCAATTACAGTAATGGCTGTTGCGACGGATTTTCACCGAGATTCCCTTTTTAATTCAGAAACAGAGCTCCTGACGCCGTATCGTAATGACAGTATTTAATTTATGCGTGTATATTATATGACAATTATAAATTTAAGTCAACATTCGGAAAAAAATGAATTTACGATTGAAATTATCTTTTTGTGATGATATACTTTATAAAAAACAAAGGTGTTAAATAAAATGTCAATTGCAACGTTTAATTTTGCCTCGCAGGCGTTAAAAAAACAGACAGAGGTTACCGTGTGTTTCCCCGAAACCTATTCCGAGAGAGGCGGCGTTTCCGACAGAAAGACTCTGTGGCTTCTGCACGGATTGTCGGACGACAACACATGCTGGACTCGTTTTTCCTCAATAGAGCGTTACGCGGGCGAGTACGGCATAACCGTCATAATGCCCGACGGCGACAGGAGCATGTACTGCGACAACGTTTACTCGCAGAATTTTAAGGAGTTTATAGTAAAAGAGCTTCCCGAGTATTTTCATTCGATTATAGGAATTTCAAACGACAGGGATAAAAACTTTATCGCCGGTCTTTCTATGGGCGGTATGGGTGCCGCCAAAATTGCTCTCGGCAATCCCGACAAATACTTCGGTTTCGGCTCGTTTTCCGGACTTCTCGATTTAAAATACGTCGCGGCGGGATTTGCGAATACTATTGATTCAGAGTTCCCGTTTATGAAACCGTTTTTTAAAGACGGCACGACTGAAGATCCGAAAACCATGCTTGATAAAGAAAAACATAAGGACATGAAAATGTACGTCGCGTGCGGTAAGCAGGATTTTTGGATAAAAGCGTCTGAATCGTTTAAGGAAAAAGCCGATAAACTGGGTATTGACGTAAAATACGTTTTCGAGGACGGCGGTCATGAATGGGCGTTATGGGACAGAAACGTAAAGCGTTGTATAGAGTATATGGTAAAATAATTATAGATAAATAAAACTAACCGCCGGAACGGATTTTGAAAGAACGTTCCGGCGATATTTATCTATATTTATTTTTTTAATTTTAACGCTCTTGTCGCGTTGAGCACGGCGATAACCATAACGCCGACGTCCGCAAAAATTGCGGCCCACATATTTGCAATTCCGAGCGCGCCGAGAATCAGGCAAACAGCTTTGATAAGAAGCGCGAATACGATATTTTCCTTAACGATTCGTAAGGTTTTCTTCGAGATTTTCGTCGCAAGCGGAATCTTTGCGGGGTCGTCGTCCATTAATACTATGTCCGCCGCTTCGATAGCCGCGTCCGAACCGAGCGCGCCCATCGCTATGCCTATGTCCGCTCTCGAAAGTACGGGGGCGTCGTTTATTCCGTCGCCGACGAACGCAAGTTTATCCCTGTCCGTCTTTTCACTGAGAAGTTTCTCAACTTCGCTTACCTTATCCGCGGGGAGCAACTGGGATTTGTATTCGTCAATTCCGATTTCGGAAGCTACGCGTTTCGCTGTGTTTTCGGAGTCGCCCGTGAGCATAACGGTTTTTTTGATTCCGTGATGTTTTAAGAGTGCAATCGCTTCTTTCGACGTGTCTTTTACTATATCGGAAATGACTATGCATCCTGCATACTTTCCGTCGACGCTTACGTATACGACCGTTCCCTCGTCATGAATGTCGGAAACATTTATATTTTCAAGCTTCATTAATTTAATGTTGCCTGCGAAAACCTGTTTCGAATCGACCTTTGCCGAAACGCCGTGACCGGAGATTTCCTTTACGTCGGTTACCTTGCTTCTGTCGATATCCTTGCCGTAATGCTTTTTAAGGCTTAAACTGATGGGATGGCTCGAACCGCTCTCCGCGTACGAGGCGTAATATAAAAGCGAGTCGGAATCAAATCCTTCCGACGGGTATACGCCCGTTACCTCGAAAACGCCCTTTGTAAGCGTACCCGTTTTATCGAATACAATGTATTTTGCGTCCGAAAGAGCTTCAAGATAGTT
>DJEG01000064.1:0-4828 GCA_002431305.1 Ruminococcaceae bacterium UBA5904
GTCAACCACATCGACGGCATCGCGAAGGTCAATTTCAGGCTCGACCTCGTCACGACCATCGAGAAGATCAAGAGCGGCATCTCGCTCGTGCTCATCTGGTTCATGGCGATACTCTTCGTCGTCAGTATTTTCGTCATCATCAATACGATCAAGCTCGCCGTCCACTCGAGGCGGTCCGAGATCACGATCATGCGGTATGTCGGCGCGACCGAATGGTTCGTCATACTGCCGTTCATTTTCGAGGGAATCATCATCGGGCTTATCTCGAGCGGGCTCGCGTACCTTGTCGAAATGTACATGTACGGGTACGTCGTCTCTATGATGACCGAAAACTTCAAGTTCCTGACCATCATAGGCTTCGACGAGATAAGGACGCGGCTGCTGCTCGCGTTCCTCGGAATCGGCGTTATAACTGGTATCATTGGTAGTACGATATCCACCAGACGTTATTTGAAGGCATAATTGAACTTTCGACATACGAAAGGAATGGTTATGATGAAAAAGAAACACCTCGCGGCAAAATGTATCGCCGCGGCGCTCTCGGTGGTCATCACCGCCGGGGCGGTCACGTATAATTCGGGTGAGGCGCTCTCCGCCGCGTCGAATTTCAGCGGCGACTCAAAGGTCAAGGGCTATGAGGATCAGATCAAAAAAGCCGACGCTAACATCGCCGCGCTCAAGAACCAGATCGCGTCCTCAAAGCAGGACCTCGCCTCGGCTCAGGCGGACAAGGAAGCCTACGACAAGCTCGTCGCGAGCTACATGGAAAAAATCGAGGTCACGAACAATCTCATCGCCGAACTCGAGACGTCAATCGCCGAGAAGACCGACGAGATAAGCGGCAAACAGTCAGACTATGAGCGCAAATACGAGCTCTTCAAGCTCCGCCTCCGCGTCACGCACGAGGAAGGGCAGGCGAGCTACCTCGAAATGCTCCTCGGCGCCGAGGACATCGCCGATTTTCTCTCGCGCGTCGACAGAGTCGGCTCGATGCTCGAATACGACAACAAAATCATGAACACACTGAAGGACGAGAAGGCGGACCTCGAGGAGATCCGCGCGACCCTCGAAAATCAGAAGAAGGAGCAGGAAGTTCTTAAAGCTCAGCTCGCCGCCGACGAAGCGGATATGCAGAAAAAGTCCGAGGAAGCCCAGGCGCGCATCGACAAGCTCAAGAGCGACATCGCGACGAGCCAGGCTTATCAGGCTCAGAACGAAAAGCTCCGCGAAGAGTTCGAGGCTCAGCTCGAGGCGAGAATCAAAGAGCTCGAGGAAGAGCAGAGAAAGAAGAATTCCAAATATGTCGGCGGCGACCTCCAGTGGCCGGTGCCGCTCGACCACACGAAGGTAACGTCCGGCTACGCGTGGCGCACAAGCCCGATAACGGGACGCAAAGAGCTGCACAACGGAATCGACATTCCGGCGCCGCTCGGGACCAGCGTCTACGCGGCGAACTCCGGAACTGTCGTCATCGCGACATGGCACTACAGCTACGGAAACTACATCATGATCGACCACGGAGGCGGAATTATGACCCTCTACGCGCACGCGCTCGATAATTCGTTTAAAGTGTCGGTCGGCGATTACGTAGTCGCCGGACAACAGCTGTCGTCAATCGGAACTACGGGAAACTCGACGGGATATCACCTTCATTTTGAGGTATGGATAAACGGAACGAGAGTAGACCCGCTTCCGTACGTTTACAGCGAGAGCGTGCAGGTTGTTAAATAAAAACGGGAGAACAAAAATAGGAGAATAATATATGAACTATGACGTCGCGGTAATAGGCGGAGGTCCCGCGGGGCTTGTCGCCGCCGCCGAAGCGGGCAGACGCGGTAAAAGCGTTGTGCTCATAGAGCGAAACGAAAAAATCGGCAGAAAACTGATGATAACGGGCAAGGGCAGATGTAACGTTACAAACGCCTGTTATATGCTTAATGAATTGATAGAAAACGTGCCGACGAACGGCAGATTTCTGTACGGCGCATTTTCGCGCTTTATGCCCGAGGACACCATGGAGCTTTTCGAATCGCTCGGCGTTACTCTTAAGACGGAGCGCGGAAACAGAGTTTTCCCCGAGTCCGACAAGGCATCCGATATAGTCGACGCGCTGAGAAAATATATAAATCAGAACGGCGTAAAAATCAGGCACGGCAGAATTGTTGACTTGAAAGTCGAAAACGGAGAAATTATAAGCGCGGTTGACGAGGATAAAAATGAATATTTTGCGTCGTCATTTATAATTGCGACGGGCGGAAAATCCTATCCTCTCACGGGCTCCACAGGCGACGGGTATATGCTCGCTTCAAAAACGGGACACAGAATTACTCAGATAAAACCGTCGCTTGTTCCTCTCGAATGCGAGGAGGATTGGTGCAAGTCTCTTCAGGGGCTTTCACTTAAAAATGTAGAAATTTCCGTTTATGATAACGAGAAATTTACTGAGGTTTACCGCGATTTCGGCGAGATGCTGTTTACTCATTTCGGCGTTTCCGGACCCGTTATATTAAGCGCGAGTTCGCATATTAAGGACGGAAATCCCGGACGGTATACTATTAATATAGACTTAAAACCCGCGCTTGATTTTGACAAACTCGACAGACGAATTCAGCGTGATTTTTCGGAGTTTTCGAATAAGGCGGCGGTTAACGCGCTGTCGAATCTGCTGCCGAGAAAATTAATACCCGTTATAATCGACATGTGTTCTATTCCGTCGGATTTGAGGACGAATCAGATAACGCGCGAAACGCGTCACGAGCTTGTAAGCGTTCTGAAATCACTGCCCGTCACGGTAAAGGGATTCAGACCTATTGACGAGGCTATCGTAACCTCGGGCGGAGTCGACGTTCGCGATATCGACCCGAAAACCATGCGCTCGAAAGTCGTTGATAATTTATACTTTGCGGGCGAGGTTATAGACGTCGACGCATACACCGGCGGGTTTAACTTGCAGATAGCTTTCTCCACGGGCGTGCTCGCGGGCAGAAGCGTTTAATTCAGGATACTTAAAATAATATATTTCAGGAGATTTTATAATGATAAATGTTGCTATAGACGGCCCTGCAGGCGCGGGCAAAAGCACGGTTGCGAAGGCGGCGGCAAAGAAACTCGGTTTTATTTATGTTGACACCGGCGCGCTGTACAGAACCATAGGCGTTAACGCGCTGAGAAAGGGTATTGACCCGAAAGACGCGGAGAAAGTAAAAGCAACGCTTGACAATATCGACGTTTCTCTCGGATTCGTCGACGGCAGTCAGCATGTATTTTTAAACGGCGAGGATGTAAGCGAGGAGATAAGACTGCCCGCTTCGTCAATGGCGGCTTCCGCGGTTTCCGCGATTCCCGAGGTCAGAGAGTTCCTGCTCTCATTGCAGCGTGATATTGCGAAAAAGAACAACTGTCTGATGGACGGCAGGGATATCGGAACGGTAATTTTGCCCGACGCGCAGTACAAATTCTTTTTCACTGCCTCTGCCGAAATCAGAGCCGACAGACGCTGTAAGGAGCTTAAAGAGAAAGGCATACCCGCCGATTACGAGACGGTTCTCTCCGAAATTAAGGAGCGCGACTATAATGACTCTCACCGTGAAACAGCGCCCTTAAAGCAGGCGGACGATGCGGTGCTGATTGACTCGTCGTATATGACGATAGCAGAAGCCGTTGATAAAATCGTATCGTACATAAAAGGGTGAGCATATTATATGGTTAATATAAAGGTAGCCGAATCGGCGGGATTCTGTTTCGGAGTCAACAGAGCCGTTACAGCTGTCGAGAATTTTCTGAACGAGGGAAAAAAAGTTGCGACTCTCGGTCCTCTTATTCACAATCCCGCGTTTATAAAACAGCTCGAAAACAGGGGCGCTCTCATAATCGATGAACCCGAACAGCTCCCCGACGGATATGAACTCGTCGTCAGAACCCACGGAGTTACGAAGGATGTTTACGAACGAATACGCGCGCTGAACCGTGAATTTTCCGACCAGACGTGTCCGTTTGTTAAAAAAATTCAGAATATCGTGAATGATAATTCTACGCCCGAACGGCTTCTTTTAATCGCCGGAGACGGTTCTCATCCCGAGGTTATGGGGTTTAGAAGCTATGCTCACGGGGATAGTTTTACGTTTTCGAGTGCTGAAGAATTGCATGAAATGATAAAAAATGGAATATTTAACCCTGAAAAGGAATTGTTTTTGGTGGCTCAGACTACCTTTTCGTCCATTGAATTCAAAAAAATTTGCGAAATTGTAAAAAAATACTGTACAAACGCAAAAATATTTGATACAATATGTAATGCGACTTCCATGCGCCAGCAGGAGACCCGAAAGCTGGCGGCTGAAAATGACGTGATGATCGTTATTGGGGGCAGACATTCTTCCAACACGGCAAAGCTTTTTGACGTGTGTAGGGAGGAGTGCGGCAGGGCGTATCTTATTGAAACGGCGGCGGAGCTTACCGGCGCTATGTTTGATAAGTGCCGCTCGGCGGGAGTTGTTGCAGGCGCATCTACGCCTGCGGGTATTATAAAGGAGGTTATTAAAACCATGTCGGAAAATTTACAACCGGTAGAGGAACAGACGGAGGTAAAAGAATCTGTTCAAAAAAGCTTTGAGGAAATGACGGATGAGGAAGCATTTGAGGCTTCGCTCAGCAGCTTAACGGGCGACCAGAAGGTAGAAGGTACGGTTATTGCTGTCAACCCCGGCGAAATTTCGGTGGACATCGGCAGAGGTGTCACCGGATATGTTACAGCGGACGAGTATTCTTCAGATCCCGACGTAAAGCTTATGGACGAGGTAAAGGCGGGTGATAAGCTTAATCTTATCATTAT
>DJEG01000064.1:4930-5184 GCA_002431305.1 Ruminococcaceae bacterium UBA5904
TACGATGCTATTGCCGGTTGGGATAATATAGTCGCAGCCAAGGATTCGGGCGAAATCGTTACGGGCTTCGTTAAGGACGTTATCAAGGGCGGCGTTGTAGCTTACTCCAACAATGTTCGCGTTTTCATTCCCGCATCTCAGGCAACCGCGTCACGCAGTGACTCCCTTGAGGATTTAAAGGGCAAGGAGGTTTCCTTCCGCATTATTGAAATCGGCAGAGGCCGCAGGGCAGTAGGCTCTATCCGCAGTGTGCG
>DJEG01000087.1 GCA_002431305.1 Ruminococcaceae bacterium UBA5904
ACAGCGTTTAACTGCGTCTTCAAACTTGACAGGCGCCGGTCTGCCTGCGTTTTCATCCTTGTTAAACACAGCCGTACCTGCAATCAGATGTAAAACTTTTAGGCGTTACGGAGTACTGGAAGCCGGCTTTTTAAGGCTTCGAACATTACCAAGGAGGAAAAAATAAATGGCCAGAAAAATGAAGACCATGGACGGTAACAACGCTGCCGCATACGTGTCGTACGCGTTTACCGAGGTTGCGGGTATTTACCCCATCACGCCGTCCAGCCCCATGGCAGACTATGTTGACCAGTGGGCAGCAAAGGGTCAGAAGAACATCTTCGGTACTACCGTAAAGGTTGCCGAGATGCAGTCCGAGGCAGGCGCTTCGGGTACGGTACACGGTTCTCTTGCAGCCGGTGCTCTTACCACGACTTACACCGCTTCTCAGGGACTTCTTCTTATGATTCCCAACATGTACAAGATTGCAGGTGAACTTCTTCCCTGCGTATTCCACGTTTCCGCTCGTTGTGTCGCTTCGCATGCGCTTAACATCTTCGGCGACCACTCGGACGTTTACGCATGCCGTCAGACCGGTTTCGCAATGCTTGCAGAGACTAACCCGCAGGAGGTTATGGATCTCGGTCCCGTTGCTCATCTTGCGGCTATTGAGGGCAGAGTTCCGTTCGTCAACTTCTTTGACGGATTCAGAACCTCTCATGAGATTCAGAAAATACAGCTTTGGGATTATGAGGATCTCAAGGAGATGTGCAACATGGACGCCGTTGAGGCATTCAGAAAGCACGCTCTTAATCCCGAGCATCCTACCATGCGCGGTTCTCATGAGAACGGAGATATCTTCTTCCAGCACCGTGAGGCATGCAACAAGTACTATGACGCGCTTCCCGCTGTCGTAGAGAAGTACATGAATAAGGTTAATGCAAAGCTCGGTACAAATTACAAACTCTTCAACTACTACGGCGCACCCGACGCAGACAGAGTTATAGTAGCTATGGGCTCTATCTGCGACGTAGCGGAGGAAGTTATAGATTACCTTACCGCTAAGGGCGAGAAGGTCGGACTTATAAAGGTTCGTCTTTACAGACCGTTCTCGGCTGAGAAGCTCCTCGAAGCTATCCCCGAGACCGCTAAGAAGATTGCGGTTCTTGACAGAACGAAAGAGCCCGGTTCTCTCGGCGAGCCTCTTTACATGGATGTCGTTACCGCTCTTGCGACTCACGGCAGACAGGCTGAGGTTATCGGAGGCAGATACGGTCTCGGTTCTAAGGATACTCCTCCCGCAAGCGTATTCGCCGTTTACGACGAGCTTAAAAAGGACGAGCCCAAGAAGCAGTTCACCATCGGTATCAACGACGATGTTACATTCCTTTCTCTTGAGGAGAAAGAAGCTCCCAACACCGCAGCAGAGGGTACCATCGAGTGTAAATTCTGGGGTCTCGGCGGCGACGGAACCGTCGGCGCAAACAAGGACTCCATCAAGATCATCGGCGACCATACCGACAAGTTCGTTCAGGCATATTTCCAGTACGACTCAAAGAAGACCGGCGGTATCACTATCTCCCATCTTCGTTTCGGCGACAAGCCTATCAAGAGCCCGTACTATATCAATAAAGCGGATTTCGTAGCATGCCACAACCCCTCTTACATTGAAAAAGGATTCAAGATCGTCAACGACGTTAAGCCCGGCGGTAAGTTCCTTATCAACTGCCAGTGGGACGAGGCTGAGCTTGCCGAGAAATTAAGCGGCGAAGCAAAACGCTACATTGCAAAGAACAATATCAAACTTTATACAGTTAACGCTATCGACCTTGCTAAGGAAATCGGGCTCGGCAAGAGAACGAACACCATTCTCCAGGCTTCGTTCTTCGCTCTTGCAGAGGTTCTTCCCAAGGATGACGCTATCGCTTACATGAAGAAAGCGGCAGAGAAGTTCCTTAAGAAGGGTCAGGAAATCGTTGACATGAACTGGAAAGCCATCGACGCAGGCTTCGGCGCATTCAAAGAGATCGCCGTTCCCGCAGACTGGGCTGACGCAGAGGACAAGCCCGAGACTCCCGTTACCGAGGGTGCACCCGCTCTTGTCAAGATGGTCAATGACATCATGATTCCCGTGGGCAAGATGAACGGCGATTTGCTTCCCGTTTCCGCATTCGAAGAGCATGTCGACGGTACGTTCGAGCAGGGCGCTTCGGCTTACGAGAAGCGCGGAGTTGCCGTTATGGTTCCCGAATGGAACGAGGCTACATGCGCTAAGTGTAACAAGTGCGCATTCGTATGTCCCCACGCTACTATCCGTCCTTACGCTCTCTCCGCTGAAGAAGCAGAAAAAGCTCCCGCAAACACCAAGTTTGCTCCCAAGCCGGTTGTTAAGACCGATTACAAATACACGCTCGCAGTTTCGCCCATGGATTGTATGGGATGCGGAGTCTGCGTAGGCGTATGCCCGACGAACTCCATCAAGATGGTTTCCAGAGAGAGCCAGGAGGATCAGCAGGCTGTATTTGATTACTGTGTTGCCAACGTTACCGAGAAGCCCGAAACTACGGCTAACATGAACGTTATCGCAAGCCAGTACAAACAGCCCATGCTCGAGTTCTCAGGTTCATGCGCAGGCTGTGCCGAGACCTCTTATGCTCGTCTTATTACTCAGCTGTTCGGCGACAGAATGTATATTTCAAACGCTACCGGATGCTCCTCGATTTGGGGCGGTCCCGCGGCAACTTCGCCCTACACCGTTAATAAAGAGGGTCACGGTCCCGCTTGGGCAAACTCACTCTTTGAGGATAACGCAGAGCACGGCTACGGTATGTTCCTCGGTCAGCAGGCTATCAGAAACCGTCTTATCGAGAAAGTACAGGGTATCGACTCGGCAGAGTGCGCTCCCGCAGAGCTTAAAGCCGCGGCGGCTAAGTACCTTGAGACCGTTAACGACGGCGAGGCAAACGCAGAGGCAACAAAGGCTCTTGTAGCAGAGCTTGAAAAGCATGCAGACTGCGAAACCTGCAGCGAGATTCTCGCTCATAAGGAATACCTTGCCAAGAAGTCCATATGGATCTTCGGCGGCGACGGATGGGCTTACGATATCGGATTCGGCGGCGTAGACCACGTTCTTGCTCAGAACCAGGATGTCAACATTATGGTATTCGATACCGAAGTTTACTCCAACACCGGCGGACAGGCTTCCAAGGCTTCACAGATAGGTCAGGTTGCACAGTTTGCGGCGGCAGGTAAGTCTGTTGCTAAGAAGAGTCTTGCAGAGATTGCAATGTCCTACGGTTACGTATATGTTGCGCAGATTGCTATGGGCGCAGACCAGAATCAGACCCTCAAGGCAATCCGCGAGGCTGAAGCATATCACGGTCCTTCGCTCATCATCGGCTACGCTCCCTGTGAGATGCACTCGATTAAGGGCGGTATGGTTAACTGCCAGGCTGAGATGAAGAAAGCCGTTGACTGCGGTTACTGGAATATGTTCAGATACAATCCCGCTCTTAAGGCAGAGGGTAAGAATCCGTTCACCGTTGACAGCAAGGTTCCCGCAACAGAGGGTTACCGTGCGTTCCTGATGAACGAGGCTCGTTACTCCGCTCTTACGAGAAGCTTCCCCGCACGTGCGGAAGAACTCTTCTCCGAGTCCGAGGAACTTGCTAAGGAGAGATACGCTCACCTTATGAAGCTCGTAAAACTTTACAGCACCGAAGAATAATTCTTTTTCCTTGGTATAAATAAAACGCCCCTTGCCGGTTTAACGGCAGGGGGCGTTTGCTGTGCAGAAAAAAAATGTGTCTGAATGAAAATTGAAAATATGACCAAATTAAAATCGAAAATATGACTGAATAGAAATTAAAAATGTGACTGAATGGTGTTGATTTTTCTTAAAAATTGGGTTAAAATAAAAAAAGAAAAGAGGCGGTCTGAATGGATAAAAAGAATTACAGAAAACGTATAATAGATAAAACCGTCGCGGAATATCTGTCTATGTTTGGCGCAGTCTGCATAGAGGGACCGAAATGGTGCGGAAAGACATGGACTTCGTCATATCACAGTAACAGCGAAATATTCATGGGCGATCCGTCGGGTAATTTTCAAAACAGACAGCTTGCGCAGATGTCGCCGAATCTTATATTGGACGGCGAAACTCCGAGACTTATAGACGAGTGGCAGGAGGTTCCGCCGATATGGGACGCTGTCAGATATGAGGTAGACCGAAGGGGAGAAAAAGGGCAGTTTATTTTAACGGGTTCCGCAACGCCGAATCATAAGGGGATAATGCACAGCGGAGCCGGAAGAATCGCGAAAATAAGAATGCATACAATGTCTCTTTACGAGTCGGGGGATTCAAGCGGTGCCGTTTCGCTGTCCGAACTTTACAGAGAAAACTTCACGCCGTCAATGACAGGGGAAGTCAGCCTTAAAAAGATAATCGAATTAATTATCCGCGGCGGCTGGCCGGGCAGTCTCGGAGGCGGAACGTATGAAACGCCTGTTCTTGCAAACGAATATTTAAATGCCGTTATTGACGACGATGTGTACAGAATCGACGGGATAAGGCGCGACACCGTAAAGATGCGTTTGCTTTTAAGATCGCTTGCAAGAAACGAAAGTACCACCGCGTCGAATAAAACGCTTGTAAACGATATAAAAATAATTGATGACGGAGAAGTCGATTCGAATACGGTCGGCGCGTATCTCGACGTTTTCAACAGACTGTTTATTACTGAAAATCAGCCCCCGTTTTCTTCGGGGATCCGGTCGTCGGTCAGAATAAAGCAGGCGGAGAAGAGACATTTTACAGACCCGTCCCTTGCATGCGCGTTGTTAAACGTTACAGCCGAAAGTCTTTTAAACGACCTTGAAACACTGGGATTTTTGTTCGAATCTCTCTGTGAACGCGACTTGCGTATATATGCGCAGTCCTTCGGCGGTAAACTTTATCATTATCAGGATTATAAAAATAATGAAATAGATGCGGTAGTTGAACTTCCCGACGGGAATTGGTGCGCTTTTGAAATTAAACTCGGCGCAAATCAGATAGACTCCGCGGCGGAGAATTTAATAAAAATCAGCGAGCAGATAAGGGAAGAACCTAAGGGAAAACCGCCCGTACTTCTCGGTGTTATATGCGGACTTTCAAACGCTTCGTATCAAAGACCTGACGGCGTTTATGTTATTCCGATAACCGCGCTGAAAGACTGATCAGCTTTTAAGGCTTATCTCCTCACTTTCGAAATATTCGCACGAAAACGATATAAACAGATTGTTCGACGAATATGTATATCTGTAATGTCCTAATTCGTATGTTTTATAGCATTCCTTAAAGTAATTTGCCGTGTCGGTTACGCAGATTTCTTTTAATACGGATTCGGTTTCGTCGTCAGACGCGAGCGCGAAAACATTGCTTATCGTCCGGCACAGTTGAAGATATTCTTCATATCCTCCGTCTTTGCCGAGCGTTTTATACGACGCGGTTGCAGTTACGCTCGTAACAAGTCCGTCGTCGGTCGTCAGCGACAGAATCACGTCGTCCTTATCTTTAAGCGAGAGAAAGACGTGGTATGCGTCGTTATAAAAAATAAGGTCGAGAAAGCTGTATTTATACCGTTCGTCGGCTTCGCCCAGAGCGTTTGAAAGCTCCTGCCAGTCAAGCTCGCGCGTTGAAGTACATGAGGAAAATGCTGTCAGACAAATTAACAGAACAAGAAACAGAGAAATAATTTTTTTCATAAAATCACCCGTAACAGTATATGACCGTTACGGGTTTGTTTATGCGTTCTTTGTAAGGATAGCGGCGACTACGGTTATGTCGTCGTGTTTTTTTGAGTCGTCGGAGGCAAGAGCCGCTTTTGCAAGCTGTTTTGAAGCAATTTCGCCGTCTGTCGTTTCAACGCTCATCAAAATCTCCCTGAACCTTTCCTTTGCGTTTTCGCTCACGCCGTCGGACATCAGAACGATTTTGTCGCCGTCGCCTATTGTTACCGCGCTTTTTTCAAACGTTATGTTGCGTAAAATTCCGATCGGCATGGACGGTTTCTCGATTTTAATTAATTTTTTCTTTTTGGTTGTATATGAAAACGACGCGCCCGCTTTGTAAAATACGCATCTGCCTGTGTATAAATCGACGCAGCAGATGTCGAGCGTTGAAATTGATTCCTCCTTCGAGCGTATCATCATTGACGAATTGACTATATTTAATACGCTGTCGGAGTCAAAGCCCGAGCGCATTAGAGCAGACGTTATCGCGCCCGTCATGACCGAATCGACCGCCGCGCGTTTGCCCGTTCCCATGCCGTCGGAGACTATTATTATAAAATTGCCTTTGCCGTCTAAAAAGCAGTCGTACGTGTCTCCGCACAGACACTCGCCGTCGGAAACGAATTGATAGCCGCCGTAGTTTACGGAGTAGACGGTTTTTTCGCATATATTAACGCACGTAACCGAGTCTGAAATTTCGGAAACAACGGGTTCCTCCATTGCAATGCCGAGAATTGATGAGATTCTTTTCCCGATTAATTTAAACGAATCAAAATCCTTCGGCAGTGCAAGATACAGTTCGCAGAAGATTCTGCCGTTGGAATTGAATACGCCCGAGCTTATTGCGTTTAATCCCAAGTCGTTTGTCAGGATGTCGTTGATAAGACTTGAACGCTCTGCGTCGAAATATTCGCTTTTCTCGATTTTTTGAGCCATGTCCGAAAAGAAATCCGATATTGTCGAGAATTGGTCGGCGACGATATTGCCCGTCATTGCAAGGGATGAAAGAGATGAAAATTCACCGCAGAATTTGCTGTACAGAGCGTTTATTTTTGAATATAACGCGTGAAAATTTACGCACATTCCGGCGTTTTTGGAAATATCTTCTTCATCAAGTCCCGACTTTACGCCCGACGCCGTATCTTTTATGATTTTTCTTACGGTATCTCTGTTTTCGCCCCAGCAGTATGAATATCTTTCGCATGAAATGCAGACTCCCGTCTTTATCTCCTCCGCATAATTTCTGACCCCGGGCTCGTTTCGTCTTTCGAATATTTTAAGCACGCTTCTGACGCAGGACGACACGTTTTCCATGGAGTTTGAAGCCGAGGTAAGGCGCATTTTCAAAGCAGAGCGCTGACTCTCCATGTATTTTCCCGAGTCGGAAACGGAAAAACATTTTTCGACCCTCAGTGCGAGTTTCTGAGGCATCAGCATAAACAGAACTCCGCCTATCGTTATGTCGTAAATGACGTTTAACGCCTGAGTCCACGGTGCGAGCGGGAGCGCCATTATTCCGAGAGTGAGAACGAAAATGACTGTTGTGACGAACCTGTTTTTTCTACCGAATATTCCGCCCAGAAGTCCGCCGAGCGCAAAACCGCCCGCGAGAAACGACATGGAGTCAGCGAGCGACAGCGTAACGCCTGCGCAGATTCCCGCAAGCGAACCTCCGCGTTCGTCTGCGTATGCCGCCGCGCATAAAACGATGAATGATGCGATTATTCCGGCGGGGGAGACCGTGAATATTTTAATCGGATTTATCGATATTATCAATTCGCTCATGAGGATGAGGACAGCAGCCGTCTCGACTGCGTTCAGACGTGAAAAACAGCGTTTCTCTTTATTGATATTCAGAGCGATAAACGTAAAATATGCGCTTGCTCCTCCCGCCGCCGATTCGGCAAGATAGAGCAGAATATCCGAAAACTTTATGCCCGATGCTATCGAAATAACCGTTCCGGTTGAAAAAATCGCGATCGCCGCCGAAATCGGCACGTAAAACTTCGCGCGTTTTCTTGTAAGGATGCTTTTGCCTGCTATTGCGCCGACTGTCGCTATTACGCATCCGGCGATGTATCTCAGCGTCATTATGTCGCGTGAAAAATTAATAACATATCCCAGACACGCGCCGATTGCCGCCGCCGGCACGAACTGAACGGGTACTGCGGGTATAAACGAAACCGCGAACGGGGACAGCGTTGTAAAAATCCGTCCCGACGCCGTAAGCACGCCCAAAAGAAAATATAAAGTGTATTTAAATAGTCCCGTTGCCGCTGCCGATTTAAAATCCGAATTTATTTTTTTTGTGTTAATCCTTATTTTTTCCAAATTCCTCACCGCTTTTTTTATTGTACGTTTTTAATTATAATTAATCGTATGGCAAAAAGATGTCAAATTGTGCGTTCTTAATAAAAAAATTAAGGAATATATCAATAAAAATCGTGTTCCGCTATTGAAAAATAAGGCGATTATTGTTAAAATATATAGATATCAATATAATGAAATGGGAATCGATTTTTTTTATGATAAAAGAAGAAAACGAAGGTCGCTTTGACGACGTTATAATAGGAAAAAACGCGGTTAAAGAAGCACTTAAATCGGGCAGACCCGCCGACAGACTTATAATCGAGAGAGGCGAGCATAAAAATTCTCTCGCTCCGATTGTCTCTATGTGTAAGGATATGGGTATTCCCGTAAAGGAAGCCGACGGAAAAAAACTCGACTTTTTAAGCGGACACGGCAACCATCAGGGCGTTATTCTTATTGCGGCGGCGCACGAATACGCGTCGATTGACGATATTTTCGCCCTCGCAGAGGAAAGAAACGAAAAACCGTTTATAATAATATGCGACAGACTCGAGGATCCGCACAATCTCGGCGCCGTTATAAGAAGCGCGGAGGCGGCGGGCGCTCACGGAGTCATAGTTCCGCAGAGAAGAAGCGTCGGTCTCAACGGCACCGTCGGAAA
This sequence comes from Ruminococcaceae bacterium UBA5904, assembly GCA_002431305.1. Classification (GTDB taxonomy): domain Bacteria; phylum Bacillota; class Clostridia; order Oscillospirales; family Acutalibacteraceae; genus CALACW01. The sequence continues at coordinate 8,723 of DJEG01000087.1, forward strand.
GACAAGTGCCGGCGCTCTCGAATATGTTCCGGTCGTACGGGTTGCAAACATTACCTCGGCAATCGGCGAACTTAAACAGCGCGGCGTTTGGGTTTATGCCGCCGACATGGACGGCGAGCCTTATTATAAAACGGATATGAGCGGTTCAATCGCTCTCGTAATCGGAAACGAGGGAGGCGGAGTGAGCCGTCTCGTAAAAGAAAATTCCGACGCGGTTGTAAGCATTCCGATGAACGGTAAAATAAATTCTCTGAACGCTTCCGTTGCCGCGGGAATACTTATGTTTGAGGTTGCAAAGACAAGAAATATTACTGACAGGTGAGTTTAAGTGGACGATAACAGCAAAAACCCCGCCGGCGATACCGTTGACGAGTTTCTCTCGCGTTACCGCAGAATCGTCAAGCATACCGAGACGGTTCGCACTTTCAGAACAGGCGAACCTCCCGGAAATTCAAAAACGGACAAAACCGAGGATAACGGCAGAGCATATGCGTCGGACAGAACTATGGAGATTGACCCGCGCGCGACATTTAATCCCGTTACCCAAAGGCAGATAATAACCAAAAAAGTTTCATCCGTGCCTGACGGCAATACGGATTTTGAAAAAAAAGAATATTCGGACAGGTTCGTTTCCGAACCCGAACTTAAAGCTTCGGACAGCGGAGATGTCAGGACAATGGAGTTTGACATGTCCGGTATTTCAGATAGGGATTCCGATTTTGTTGAGGGACAGCAGACGTTTGCCTCTCTTTTCAGCGATTCGGCGTCGAAGGGGATAAAGCGCAGTATTAAAATTATGCCTGACCCCGAGGCTGAGGAAACCCGGACAGCTGATGACCTTCTTTTTGAGACGGGCGACGATATAGCGTCGCTTTATAAGACGCTTAATATCGGCGAGGCAATGGCGTTCGGAAAGAGTGAGAAATTAAGAGCTATTGCAAGAACCGCGGGCGACGACCGCGAGACAAATATTGAGGATCAGCTGACATTCCCGGGATTCGAGAGTGAAAACAGAGAGTCGATAGACGAGGAAAAACTCGAAAAGGATGTCAGAAAAAACAGAATTAAAAAAGTCCGTGACTTTATGCTCAACGGCGGAGTTGAAAAACAGAAGGACGCAGAAAGCGGAGATATCGCGGAGGACGTTCTCATTACGAACGTAACCGAGGCTGAACTCGAGAAACGCGAAAGAACCGCTTCATTTAAAAAATTTCAGGGCGAATTGTCCCGTTTTGTCAAGACTCACGACAACGAGGGTATCGACCCGGGGATAGAGTATTCGTCACCGCACGACGTTAAGCAGATAAACGCATATATTGCCTCGGGTAAAAAGAAGGCAGGCATATTCGTTCTTTTAAGCGGAATACTCGGAACGGCTCTGCTTATGATGTCACTCGTTTCCGTTTCGTCGCCGGAGACGTTTTTCGGCGGAAATATAAAGCTCTACGCCGCGGTGAATTTCTTCCCGCTGGTAATCGTAGGTCTGATGTGCTGTATAGATTTGAGAAAATGCTTTTCGGCTTTAAAACAGAAACGTTTTGCTTCGGATGTAAGCATATATTTTATGTTCCTGTTTTCGGTTGTGCAGTGCGCACTTATTTGGTTTTTCCCGGACGCGCTCAATTCGTCTGTTCCGATGCTTGCTCCGGCGGCGATACTTTCGGCGCTCCCGCTCTACGGCGGACGGTACGTAACATATAATAATATACAGCTGTGCTTTAATCTTTACTCCGGTAAGGACGTTTTGAATATTCTAAGACCGTTCGGCGACGGCGGACTTGCAAAAGAGATGATTGCGGGATTACAGACTCCGGGCGGAAACGACGTAAAATATACGGCGAAGGCTAAATCGGTTTCGGGATTTATGCGGTGTGCTGTTAATGCGGTGCCTCCCGACCCGTACGCGGACGCGCTTTCGTTCTCGTCGCTGTGCGTTTCGATTCTCGTCGGAGCAATATCCGGAATAATCAAGAAAAGCGCGGTCGCGGGATTTACCGCCTCATCGGCGATACTTATACTTTCCGTGCCCGTAACATATATTTTTATTACGGTTCTCCCTCTTTTCAGAGAAAATTTAAAACTCCATGAAAAGAAGGCTTCGGTTCCGTCGTATTCGATAGCAAGGAATATCTCAAAATCCACGGCGGTAATCTTTTCGGCTTCAAATATTATAGAGCAGTCGGCGTGCAGTATTCACGGAGTTAAAACGTTCGGCTCCGCGTCGGCGGAGAAATCGGTGCTTTACGCGGCGGCTCTCGTTATGAAAGCGCATACGCCTCTTGAAAAGATTTTTTCAAAGGCTGTCAATATCGAAGATATCGAAAAACTCAACACGGAGGATATCGTTTACGAAGAAAAACTCGGACTGTCCTCATGGATTGACAATAAACGCGTTTTATTCGGCAGCGAGGATCTTATGAGACATCATAATATTCCGCTTCCGTCGGGCGACAGCGATATTTATAAAGCGGGAAGCAGAAAAATAATCTTTCTTGCCGTTGACGATACGCTTAAGGCCATGTTCGTCGTCAGTTATCATATAAAGAGAAGCGTCGCCCAGTTTTTAAGAGAGCTTACAAAACGCGGAATGGCGATACTCATTGATACTATGGATCAAAACATAACGGAAGAGTTTCTTGAGAAAAAATGCAAGCTTCCGCCGAACTCGGTGCGCGTTATAGGCGTCAGAATAGGCGAGTATTACCGTCAGACCGCTTCCGTTGAGGAACCTGTTGTCCCGATAGGCGGACTTCATTCCGGTTCCATGGCGTCCGAATCAAGTCTTATCGAGTCGTCATTCAGACTAGCGGGCAGACGCAGAGTTGCGTCGTCGGGCGTGTATATATGCGCGTTGATCGGAACCGCACTTGTTACGGTTCTTGCGTTTTGCTCAGGGCTTACGCTTGTCGGAAGCTGGCAGATAGTTCTGTTCCGGCTTTTCTGGCTTGCGTTCGGGCTTGTTACCCCGGTATTTATAAAAAAATAATAAGAGAGGTATTTTTAAGTGGATATATTCGGAGATCTTTTTAACGGCTCTGTATCCTGGAGCAGTATTATAGTCAGGGTTATCGTTGCTGCCGTTGTCGGAATTTTGGTCGGTATCGAGCGTGAACTGTCGAACCATCCCGCCGGAATGAAAACTCATTCGCTCGTTTGTCTCGGCGCGGCCATAACGTCGATTATTTCGCAGGAGATAAGCTACGACATTAGTTCGATGATGGTTACTGCGGATATCGGCGCCAAAGTGGACGTATCGCGTATTGCATCGGGCGTTGTTTCGGGTATCGGTTTTATCGGCGCGGGCGCTATTATAAAATCAAAGGACGGAAGCGTCGTTACGGGTATCACCACCGCCGCTACGGTTTGGATAAGCGGATGTATGGGACTGGCTATCGGTATGGGCTATTACAGAGTTACGCTCGTAGCATTTATTATGGTTATGATTTCTACTCTTTTCTTAAAGCAGTTTGAGGAGAGATTCATCAAAAACCGCGGAACACGCCGTCTTGTTATAGTTCTCGGCAATAAGTCCGCAACACTGCCTCTTATCGAAGAATATTTTGACAGAAAGCAGATTGTCGTAACTTCTTTTGACTGCATCGGTTCGGACGAAGAAGACAAACGCTATTACTTCTGCAAATACTTTTTAAGAATCCCTAAGTCGGTTCCGTTCATGACAGTCATAAGAGACCTCGCAAAACTCGAGGACGTATGCGATATTTACGAGAGCAATGCACCCGTAGAATCAAAACATGTAGAGAAAAAGTAACATTTATTTGTCAATTGTTGTTAATAATGCATAAAAATGTGTTGACGAAAGTTTGATTAACTGATATAATGTACGGAGCGACTCAATTAAAAGGAGTGTCACTCGAATGGCTGAAAAAGCAAAAAAAATTAAACTTAATTACGGAAAAACAGCCCTGATAGGTTTCGGATTCATGGCGGTTCAGATTGCGTGGATTATCTATAACGCTTATGTTCCGCTTATTCTCAAAGAGAACAGCACTATCGCAAATCTCTCATGGGCAAGCACCGCTGTCGGTATCATAATGGTTATCGACAATGTATTCGGCGTTGTATTCCAGCCCCTGTTCGGTAAAATATCCGATAGAACGCACACGCGTTTCGGCAAACGTACGCCGTTTTTGATGACAGGTATACCTATCTGCGCACTTTTGTTCATCTTTATTCCGCGCATACAGCTTCTCGGCGTACTTATGCTCGACATTATCGTATTTAACTTTATAATGTCAACATGGCGTTCACCCGTTGTTGCGATGATGCCTGACTTTGTCCCCTCGGAACTTCGAGGCGAGGGTAACGCGGTTATCAACATCATGGGCGGCGTCGGCGTCGTTCTCGGTACCGTTTCCGGTAAGATAATCACCGGTATTTCCGGAAACAGCGAAACTCAGTTTGTAAGAAACAACGTTTTCCTTTTCGGCTCTATCGTAATGGTTGTATGTCTTCTCGTTGTCGTATTCCTCGTAAGAGAGCCGGATAACAGAATTACAAAAGCAGAATCTCTCAAAATCGCCGCGGATTATAAGAAGTCAAAAGGCGGTAAGGAGAAAAAAGCTTCTATTAAGAGTCTCGGTCTTACAAAGGGCGAGAAGAAGAGCCTTATATTCATGCTTATTGCTCTGTTCTTCAACTCGAATGCTACCGATTCTATTAACACTTATTTCACCACTTTCGCGAAATACGAACTTAATTTCACAGAGTCCGATGCGTCCCTTATAATCACGCTCTTTGCGGCGGCTACCGTTGTAGGTGCTATTCCCGCAGGTAAGCTCGGTCAGAAATTCGGACGTAAAAAGACTATTATGTTCGGCTGGATAGGCGTTCTCGTTCTCTTCCTTCTCTATGCGGTAACACAGTGGTTCTGGCTTCTCTATGTTGCTATTGTTGCAGGCGGTATCCTTATCGCGTTCGTTACGATCAACACTCTTCCCCTTGTTCTTGAAATCGGCGGTATCGACAGAGTCGGAACGTTCACCGGTTATTACTACACAGCTACGTTCTCAGCTTCTATCGTAGGTCCCGTTCTCGTAGGTACCATGTTCGATATAACAAAGGTATTTTCCTCTACCGGCGAAATCAACTACTGGTCTCTGTTCTTCTACTGCCCCGTTTGCTTCGCCCTCGCACTGCTGTGCATGTCGCAGGTTAAGCACGGCGAGACCAGAACAATCTCCGACGAAGTAATCAAGGAAGCCCAGCAGGACGACTAAGGGCGGACTGTATCTTTCGGCGCAGACCGAAAAATTTAAGTAATTTTTCTAAACGCTTTCTTTACCCTCTCGCAGTAC
>DJEG01000109.1:0-2492 GCA_002431305.1 Ruminococcaceae bacterium UBA5904
TGAGAAGCGAGCCGAAGTTGCCCGAAAATTCGCCCATAGTGTAAAACGGCGTGTATATAAATGAGAAAAGTCCGGGAGCCGTGAACGTCCAATAGATGAAACTGCACGCGCCGAACACGAGTCCCATGAACGCTCCTGCGCCCGTGCCGAGTACCGCCGCCGTAATAATTACGGGTACGTGCGAGAGCGTAGCCGAGAGCGGTCCGAGTGCGGGGAGCGTGCCCAGGGGCGTGAAGCAGACGATTATTTCAATCGCCGTGAGCATTGCAAGCTCTGTCAGTTTGATTATCTTTTCGCGGTTGGTTTTCTTTGATTTGTTATTCATTTTTTAATTCCTCCTGTTGATGTTCATAAATGATATATCACAGATATGAGAAGTGTATTTTTAATTTTTATCGTAAATCATTTTAAGACCGTCCAAAACCAGAGTCGGGTCTGAAATTATGTCCGTTTCGCAGTTTTTAATTATGTCCGGCGCGATTCCGCCCGTTGCGACGACGGTTTTGGTTTTTTCTCCGAGAGCCTTTTCAAGTCTTTTGCACATTCCGTCGAGCATTGCCGCCGTGCCGAGTACCGTTCCCGACTGCATGCTTGTAACAGTGTTTGTGCCTATGGGGCTGATTTCGTCCGCCATGGATATCGCGGGCAGCTGGCTTGTCATTTTGGACAGTGCGTCAAGCGAAATTCTGACTCCCGCGCTTATCGTACAGCCTCTGTAAACTCCGTTCGAGTCGACGACGCTGATTTTCGTCGCCGTACCGAGGTCGAGTACGAGCAGGGGCGTTTCGTATTTGCCCAGAGCGCCCACGGCTCCTGCCACAAGATCCGCACCGAGCTGCGCGGGGTTGTCGATTTTGATATTCAGTCCCGTTTTGACTCCGGGGCCGATTGTTTTCGCTCTCGTGCGAGTCAGCAGGTATATCGCGTCGCTTATCACGGCGGTAAGCTCCGGTACGACAGAGCCGATTATTGCTCCCGTACAGTCGGTGGCGTTCGCCTTGTGAAGCGATATGATCGCGGACATTTCGACGGCGTACTGTTCCGCCGTTCGCGCTCTGTCGGTCGCCGTTCGCGAAACGACTTCAAGTCTGCCGTCAATGTACAGTCCGAACGTGACGTTGGTATTGCCTATGTCGACAGCTAAGATCATAACGATCCCTCCGTAGAAATATTATTCCGAATTTATCCGGTAAGCCTATTATACATTGAAAAAAATATTTTAACAATAAAATAAACAACGAATTTTCAAAGTTGTTGAAAAATATTTTCATATAATATATAATCATATTGTATACAAGTTTTGATTTTAAGAATTTTGGTGATTGAAAATGAAAACAATAGGATTTATCGGCGCGGGAAACATGGCTCGTCCGATTATAAGAAACACCGCAGAAAAGGGCGTTTTTAAAAAAAAGGATATTTATGTCTATGACCCGAATACCGAGGCTCTTGATTCGTTCTGCGATTCTCTCGGAGTAAACGCGGTCGGGGAGGGGTTCATTGAGAAGAACTGCGATGTTATCATGCTGTGCACGAAACCGCAGGTCTTTCCGTCGATTCTCCCCGCGATAGGCAAAACCGTAAAGGACAGGGACCCGCTGATAGTTTCCATAGCCGCGGGCAAGACGACGGAATATATAGCTTCGCTTCTCGGCTATGACGCAAAAATCGCGAGAATTTTCCCGAATCTCAATGCGGAGGTCTGCTCGGCGATATCGGCGTATACTTCTAGTTCGAGAGTATCGGACGAGGAACTCGCCGTCGTGGGAAAAATCTGCTCGTCGTACGGCGAGGCGGTAAAACTTCCGGAGGATAAATTCTCCGTGTTCGGCGTTCTCGGCGGATGTGCGCCTGCGTATTCGTTCATGTTTATAGACGCTCTGTCAAAGTCGGGTGAAAAATACGGACTCGACAAGGAGACCGCGTTCAAAGCCGCCGTTCAGGTCGTACTCGGAAGCGCCGAGCTTTTAAAAGCCGGGGTCGGTGAGCCGGGCGAAATGGTAAAACGCGTATGTTCCCCGGGAGGTACGACGATAGAGGGTGTAAACGTTCTTGATTCGGACGGGCTGTACGCTCTTGTCGATAAGGCGTTCAAGGCTTCGTACGACAGGGACAAACAGCTTTAAAAAAGGAGCCGATTTGTTATGATGACTTATATATGGATAGCCGTTTTTATCGTCGCGGTAGTCGTCGAATTTGCGACGGTTCAGCTCGTGTCGGTATGGTTTGCCGTCGGTGCGCTCGCCTCGTTCATTCTGTCGGTGTGCAGGGTCGATCAGCTGTGGATTCAGATAGCCGTTTTCACGCTGGTTTCGCTCGTATCGCTCATAGCGACGAGACCGCTTATTAAAAAACTTAATAAAAAAAACAAGCGCGAACCCACGAACGCCGACATGTATATAGGACTCGAGGGCGTCGTAACGGAAAAAATAGACGATATTGAATCAACCGGGCTTGTAAAGGTCAAGGGTTCCGTATGGTCGGCGAAAAGT
>DJEG01000109.1:2550-2857 GCA_002431305.1 Ruminococcaceae bacterium UBA5904
CCATTCCCGCCGGCACAAGGGTTAAAGTACTTTCGATAGAGGGCGTAAAGCTTATCGTCGAGGAAATTTAAGGAGGAAAAATCATGGGAGCTTACATTGCAATTGCCGTAGTCGTATTACTTATTCTTGTTATAGTAATCGCGAATATTAAAATCGTACCGCAGTCAAAGGCGTACGTTGTCGAGCGTCTCGGCGCATATAAAGGTACGTGGCAGACGGGACTTCATATTAAAATACCTTTTATCGAGCGCGTAGCGAAGGTTGTGTCTTTAAAGGAAAAAGTCGCGGACTTCCCGCCCCAGCCCGT
>DJEG01000109.1:2923-5568 GCA_002431305.1 Ruminococcaceae bacterium UBA5904
AAGGATAACGTAACCATGCAGATAGATACGGTCGTATTCTATCAGATAACAGACCCCAAACTCTTCACCTACGGCGTCGAACAGCCCGTATCGGCTATCGAAAACCTTACGGCGACGACGCTTCGTAATATCATAGGCGAAATGGAGCTTGACCACACTCTTACCTCCAGAGACGTTATAAATTCGAAAATCCGTGTAATTCTCGATGAGGCGACAGACCCGTGGGGTATTAAGGTCAACAGAGTCGAGCTTAAAAACATCTTCCCGCCCAAAGAGATTCAGGACGCGATGGAAAAGCAGATGAAGNNCGCGTCGAGCTCAAGAACATTCTGCCCCCGCAGGACATCCAGAACTCGATGGAAAAGCAGATGAAGGCAGAGCGCGAAAGACGTGAGTCGATTCTTAGAGCCGAGGGCGAAAAGGCGAGTCAGATACTCGTCGCCGAGGGTAAAAAAGAGTCGCAGATACTCGCCGCGCAGGCTGACAAAGAGGCCGCCATTCTCCACGCGGAGGCTGTCAAGGCTTCTAAGATAAGAGAATCCGAGGGTGAAGCGGAGGCTATCATCAAAATTCAGCAGGCTAATGCGGAGGGTATCAGACTTATTAACGAAGCGAATCCCTCAAACGCCGTTCTTACGATAAAGAGTCTCGAATCTTTTGCAAAAGCCGCCGACGGCAAGGCAACGAAAATTATAATCCCCTCCGAGCTTCAGTCTCTTGCCGGACTTGCTTCAAGTGCGGCGGAGATGTTTAAGGATAAAGAGCAGTAATTCAATTTTTATTAAATAAAAGGCGTGTAAAATTAACGCTTGTAAAAATATTTTAAATATTGTATTATATAACTTGTATTACCTTATGAAAGGCGTATTGTCATGGACGATTTTGAGAAGAAGAACGAATTGGAAAACGGTTCGGCGGCAGAACTCTCCCCCGATACCGCGGACGAAAAAGAGCCCGCGCCGGTTTCGCAGGAGAGTTCGGAGAAGACTTCCGAGCCCGCTGAAGCCGATGCCGGTTTGAATGCCGAGGAAGCAGACGGCGTGCAGAGTGAAAACGGCTCGCAGAAAACAAACGAGGAATCATCCGCCGACGCGGTTTCGGATGAAAATTCCGCTCCCGCTCCCGTGTTTGAGTCCCAAGCTCAGCCGGAGGTTTCGCCCGAGTCCGACGGCGAAAAGCCGAAAAAGAAAAAGAAGAAAACCGCTCTGATAGTTTCTCTTGCGGTAATGCTTGCGATTATAGTCGCGGGTCTTTGCGCGATAGTATGGTTTACTCAAGGGTCGTCGTCCTCGTCCGTCAAGTCGGATGAAACCGTCATGACCATAGGCGACGATAAATATACCGCAGGCGAATTCTATTTCTATTATCTTAACTATTATTCGTACTACTATCAGTACATTCAGTACGGTTCGATAAGCGCGGATTCTATACGCGACGGAGCCATAAAAGAGATGGCTTACGTAAACACCGTTTATAATGACGCGCAGAAGGACGGTATAACTCTTTCCGAGAGCGAGTATAAGGAGTATGTCACTGATTCGCTTGACTCTCTTTCCTCTCAGGCGGAGTCGGACGGCATTACAATGGCTGAGTATCTCGAAAAATACTACGGCAAGGGATTCAGCGAGGATATGCTCAAGTCGATTCTTGAAAAGAACGCCGTTGCAAATATCTATAAAGAGCGCAAGACAGACGAGGCGAAGGAATATTATACCTCTGACGAGGGCGTAGCCGAGATTCTTAAAGAGTATAACGATAACCGCAAGGATTACGACCTTGCCGGGGTCGAATATTACTACTTTTCGGACGATACCGACGGTGCAAAGGCCGCCGATAAAGCGCAGAAGCTTATTGACGCTGTTAATAACGGACAGACGTTTGCAAACGCGATTTACGATAATTTCAAGGGTGAGGATTATAAGTATTCGAGAGACGAATGCCCCTCAATTCCCAACGCTTCATACGATAATCTTTCAAGTCTCTCCGACGACGTTGCCTCATGGGCGTTCGAAATTGATTCAAACGGCAACTATGTCAGAAAAGCGGGCGATATGAAATCGTTCGAGGCAAATTCAATGACGTACGTTTTCCGTATAAGCTCCGTTCCCGCAAAGGTTGAAACTCATCCCGTAACGTACAGGGATATTCTCATTTCGGCTTCCGGTACCGACGAAGAGTCGCTTATGAGCGCAAAGAGCGAGGCTAACACGATTTATAACGAATATAAAGCGCACGCGGACGAAAACGGCTATGACGCGGAGTACTTCGGCACTCTCGCCGCCGACAAATCGGCGGACAGCACGACGTCGTCAAACGGCGGACTTCACGAGAATGTATATCTCCCCGATTCGGCAAGTGATAAATGGGCGTTGGAGTCCGGCAGAAAACAGGGCGATATCGCCGTATTAAAGGGCGACGACGGATATCATGTCGTACTCTTTGATTCGACATCGTCATCTCCCGAGTGGATGAGCAGTATAACGTCCGTTCTTACAGATAAAAAGGTTGAGGATTTGTTTACCGGCGCGGAAAATGCCTCTGAAGACGCGGTCAAGGACGATACGGTCATAGAAAAAGTCGTTGCGTCGGCACAGAATACGTTCAGCATTCTTAACTCCCAGGCGCAGAATCAGCAGGAGGCGCAG